>JAYGDG010000457.1:0-31753 GCA_046583015.1 Pirellulaceae bacterium
GTCCCGGTGGGCCTTGGCGGGCGCCATCTCGCGGCCGTCGATCGCCAGCAAGGTCCCATCCTGACGACGAATGAGAATAAAACAGCCGCCACCGATTCCCGAATTAAAACCGTCCACGACCCCTAGCGTCAGTGCCGTGGCAACGGCCGCATCGACGGCATTGCCACCGGCCTTCAGGGCATTGAGCCCGGCATCGGTCGCCAGCGGATGGACCGAGACAACCATGCCCCTGGCTCCCTGACCAGGATCTGCCCACGTCGGCGATGGTCCCATCGCTGCGACAACCACCAGCACGATCATCACCCAACAAGATCGCTGAGAGCCAAAGTACTTGCAGACCTTCATGCGTGAACACCTTTATTAATGTTGAATTAGTAAGACAACTTTCGACAGTCCGTTAGGCAGGCTGGCGAATATGGACCCAGGTGTGAACGTGGGGTTCCCCGCGAAAATACCAGACCATCGATGGTCCTTCCACTTGCCACACATCCCACACTCCGTCATTACCAACATCGTGGTTCTTGTAGTAAGAGAGATGCAGCTTTTCCAGTCCGCTGGCCTTGATATATTTCATCGACTCTTCACGGTCTTTCTTACGGAAGGGGGCCAGGACGTCGGTCATCACTTGCCAGGCAAGATTCTGCTGATCCGTCGTCAATTCGCTAAAGGGAAGTCCAGCCAGGCTAGCCGCTTTGCCTTTGAGCGCAACGGTCTTACTCGCTTCCTCGGGTCTTGCTTCGCCCAACAGGGCCACCTTGCGCTGTTTACCGTCCAGTGCCTGGAACAGTTCGTTGGCCCGCAATCCCTGGTACCAGTAGATATTTCCGGCATGATCGGCCGGTTCGTTGAATGACTTGGCTGCATGTCCGTAGAAAATTGGGCCCCCAAAGGCAGCACCTTCGACGGCGTCTCCATCGCAACGACGCGTAACATGACGTCCGGAGAGGACGAATTCATATTTGCCAGTTCCCGGTTTGCCAAACAAGGCAATCGAACACCCTTTAAAACCCTCCTGGCCATTATCATGTTCCACCTGCCCCATCACCTTGTCCGCGTACTGGGGATCGTGTAACTGCTGGAAAATCTCACGAATTAAGGCTTGCTGGTCTGCCGTAAAGGACTTGCCGATGCGAGACTTGGTGATTCTCCAGTTATTGTTAACGGCATTTCGCAACGGATGGTCAAACGGGAATGCACAGAGCTTTTTCTGTTCGGCTGTAAAGGTCGTGTAGAGTTGGGCAGCCAGTGTTTCGGAGGTGGCCGCTGGTTTCTTTGCCTTATCGGCCAGGGCCACGGTCGAGGCAGCAGCCGTGGCAGTCACGCCCACCGCAGTCGTTTTAATAAAATCACGCCGCGTTAAACCACACGAGCCACTGCCAGTGAGACAGGCAGTATTTTTCTGGGACATAGTCAAGAGCCTCCAATGAAAGCACGACAATAAGCAGATTTCCTGGCCGTTACAAATAACCACCTGACATTAAACCGAAAAACAAAGCCGGGTGCAAATCAGTCTCTCGGTGGCCAAGCGGAAAACTTCCCCTTCCCGGACAGACCGGCGCACTAACGCGGCTTGCGAACCGCGGTACGTCGGACGCCTTTGGTCTGGCAATGAGGACAGAAGAAAGTCGATCGCTGGCACTGAACAATGCGTTGCACCAGGGCCGATTCACAACTCGGACACAACTCGCCATCCCGGTCATAAACGCGATGCAGGTGCTGGTATCCGCCCGACTGGTTCAACGCATTGCGATACGTTCCGTCAGAGAGCGTGGAACCTTCATGTTCGATGGCGTCGAGTAAAACACCTTCCATGGCCTGGTGAATTCGCTGCCACTGAGGTCGGCTGATTCGGTCACACCGCTTCTCGGGATGCACCCCGGCCACGTGTAAAATCTCCGACGCGTACAAGTTCCCCACTCCCGCCAAGGCGCGCTGATCAAGCAAGGCAACTTTAATTTCACGGCGACTGGAACCCAAACGGTCACGCAAGAGCTCTGGATCAAGTTGCAAGGCATCGGGTCCCAGCCGATCGGGGCCCAGTCGCTGCCTGAATTCGTCCGGGGTCAACAGTTGCACTGAGCCAAGACCTCGCCGGTCCCAAAACCAGAGATGTTGCACCGAACACTGGTCCAAGTCAATCTGCAGCCTGAGGTGTTCGACATTTGGTGGATCGGCCAGTAAGACCAGCCCCGTCATGCGGGGCTCCAGTACGATCACGTCACTGCTGCTGAGTGACAGAACGACACGTTTGCCCACGCGACCAACCTCAACAATCGTTTGTCCTTTAGCGCGACGTCGAAAAACAGCCGGCTTTGGCAGCACGGTGATCGGCTTGTGTGTTCCACGCAACCGCTGCACGTCGGTAATACGGGCCCCTTGGACCTGCAAAATTCCGCGCCGCATCGTCTCCACTTCAGGCAGTTCCGGCATTAGTCCTCCCTCAACCTCGATCAGTCGTCTAGCCAGGCCAGCGTCCATTCTAGAAGACTTATGCTGGTGAGTACAGGATTGGAGGGCCACGATCGCACCTCTCACCTTGACCCCCGGATCGATCAGACCGAGAATCGAATCTTCACCTGCGTCGACCCACTTGAGAGCCAACTGCCTGCCGTGGCAGCGATTGACCATTCCCATGAACTCCGCGAACAACAACTCCAGCCTCCCATTACCGGACGAACGTGGACGTTTTGGTGACTTTGGCGGCCGTTTCGTGCCCGAAACACTGACCAAAGCGCTTGACCAACTGGCCGAGCAATATCAACAGGCCATCGAGGATCCTTCCTTTCTGCCAGAACTGGATAACCTGCTGCATGATTACGTCGGCCGTCCTTCCGCCCTCTATCACGCTGAGCGACTAAGCGAAATCTGTGGCGGTGCCCAAATCTGGTTAAAACGCGAAGACCTCAATCACACCGGGTCCCACAAAATCAATAACACGCTGGGGCAAACTCTGTTAACGCTGCGAATGGGCAAGGACCGGGTGATCGCCGAAACCGGAGCGGGGCAGCATGGAGTTGCTACGGCCACTGCCTGTGCCCGTTTTGGGTTACCTTGTATTGTCTACATGGGAGAAGAAGATATACGGCGGCAAGCCCCCAATGTCCACAGCATGAAATTACTGGGAGCCGAAGTTCGGCCCGTCGCAAGTGGATCACGTACCCTGCGGGATGCGATCAACGAAGCGATGCGCGATTGGATGGCAAGTGTTGACACGACACACTACATCCTTGGGTCAGTCGTTGGACCTCACCCGTTCCCGCGTATTGTGCGAGACTTTCAATCTGTCATCGGTCGGGAAGCTCGCCAACAATGCCTCGAACGATTCGACCAGTTACCAGAACTAATCGTTGCTTGCGTCGGCGGCGGCAGCAACGCTGCCGGCATGTTCTATCCCTTCATTGAAGACGCGGAAGTTCAACTGGTCGGGGTAGAAGCAGGTGGACGCGGTGACCAGCCCGGTGAACATGCTTCGCCGTTGAGTTTTGGCCAACCAGGTGTATTGCATGGCAGTTACAGTTACGTGATGCAAGACGACGATGGTCAAACCTGTGATGTACACTCCGTCTCAGCCGGCCTGGATTACCCCGGGGTGGGCCCGGAACATAGTCACTGGAAAGATACGGAGCGGGTTCAATACACCAGTTGCCAGGATGAGCAGGCACTGCAAGCGTTCGATGCGCTGGCCGCCCGAGAAGGTATCCTGCCGGCCCTGGAAAGCTCGCATGCCGTCGCCAAGGCCATGGAGTTGGCCGCAGACATGCCTGCAGATCAGCGAGTGCTGGTCTGCTTGTCCGGCCGGGGTGACAAGGACGCTGCCGAAATCGCTCGCCTGCGAGAAACCTGATCAACCGCTAAATCCCTTTGCTTGCACGATCCTCTAGATAACCAACCAGCACGATGTCCGCTATTGACCAGATCTTCGCCGAATTGAAAAGCCAGCAGCGCAAGGCTTTCATTCCATTTATCACCGCTGGAGATCCGGACCTCGACTTTACCGCCGACGTGGTACGAGAACTGGCAAAGCGTGGTTGCCACCTTTGCGAATTGGGCATCCCCTACAGTGACCCCATTGCCGATGGACCTGTTATCCAGGCTTCCTATACCAGGGCACTCGGCCAGCAGCTGCGAGTTTCCCAGATCCTCGACCAGGCCCAGTCCTTGACGAACGAACTGTCGATGCCGCTAATCACCATGGTCAGTTACGCGATCATTTACCGTCAAGGCCTGGAAAACTATGTCCAGCAGGCTAAGCAAGCAGGTATTGCCGGAGCCATCGTTCCGGACCTGCTAGTCGATGAGGCAGATGCCTTGGCTGAAATCTGTCGCCGTCAAGACTTCAGCCTGATTCAGCTGGTCACTCCCACGACGCCACGCGAGCGAGCTGTGCAAATCGCCCAATCATCAACGGGCTTCCTGTATTACGTCTCGGTCACGGGGATTACAGGGGAACGACAGGAACTCCCGGCAGAATTGACCGAGGATGTTGCCTGGCTTAAGCAACAAACGGATCTGCCGATTTGTATCGGTTTCGGTATCAGTCGCCCGGAACATGTGCAATTGCTTGGTGCGGTCGCCGACGGCATCATCGTCGGTTCGGCAATCGTCCGTCAGTTTGCTGATCTGGCCGACCGTTCACGAGCGGATGTTGTCGATTCGATTGGTCAATACGTCGATTCGCTGTTAGCCGCTTTGAACCCCGCCACGTCGTAATCATCATCAAGAGGGCCCTTCCCTGCTTTGCCCGCTAGTGGTCCGACAGGCAGCAACTCAGAAAATGACTGGCCAGATCCCGTCAACTTGGTATTTCTCAACACGTTAGAGCATATCGACAGCCAGGGTCGCCAGGAGTCGACCTTGACCCTTTTAAAACAGTACCAGTACAGTTACTGGAAAGACTGCTTGTGGAAGGGCAAACAGGGCGGGGCAAGAAGGGTCGTTCGTCATGAAACCTCAGTCACCGAATAACCGGCTGCGGCATTTTTTTGCGGGTGTCTCCGAACATGTGTTTCAAACGCGGTTGGGAGTCGTGGACCCGCAATTGACCGACTACATCACCGACATGCTGGTCCGATTCATACGTTCGGATCAGCTCCATCGAATCCTGCGTCGTCGTG
This sequence comes from Pirellulaceae bacterium, assembly GCA_046583015.1. Lineage (GTDB taxonomy): Bacteria > Planctomycetota > Planctomycetia > Pirellulales > Pirellulaceae > JAZADA01. The sequence continues at coordinate 5,115 of JAYGDG010000457.1, forward strand.
GCAGCGAATTACACGATGCCAGCCGTCTGCTCCTGGAAGCCGAACAGCGTCAACAACAGGATCGCCGTGAAGTGCATCGTCAGATCGGCGACGTGGCTCTATTTTGGACAGGGATCTTTCCTGAATCTCTCCAGACAAATTCAAAGCAAGAACAGCAATCGAATCGATTTGGCGATTATTGCTGGCAGGGAAAACGGGCCTACCTGATTGCCAGCAAGTTGGAGAGCAGTGACACGGAAGACGCCCCCGGCGAGGTGTTAGAGCGATTAGCGGACCAGTTCGAAATCTGTGCCCTGGGACTAAAAACGATCCGACAACAGTGGAAAGAATCGGCTGGAAAACCGGGCGGGGCATCTGGAATTCTCTTCACCTGATCGCTCAACGGTCAGGAGTCTGCCTTGTCCTGTTGTGACTGCAAACGTTGATAGTCCTGCCAGGTATCCATATCCTCCAGGGGTCGATCGTCCTGCCAGCAAATCGTGCGACCGCTGTGACGCTTCCAGAGTTCACGAATCCCTTCGGCGGGTCCCAGTTGGTCGACCGCGGCAGCCAAGTCCCAGGGGAACAAGACGGGATGTCCCTTGCGTGAATCCACCTGCGGAGCAATGATCTGTGGCTGCCGTGGCTGGTGGGCGTTAAGCACGTAATCAATCAGTTCGCTAGTCAAGCCTGGCATGTCGGCCGGGGCCAGCAGCCAGACGTCAGTAGACTGCGGCTGGTAAGACCCTCTCAGATGTTCAAGGGCCCGTTGGACAGACGCTTTCATATCCGGCGGTGGAGGATCGACTGTCACGACCTCGACATCATGTTGAGCCGACTGCTGCAATAATTGCTCATCATCGGCTCGCACCGTAATGACAACTTTCGAAACCTGGCTGCAGCACCAGGCCTGCAAAACGTGATCAATCACGCAACCGGTTCCCCAGGGCATCAACAGCTTGGGGCGACCCATCCGTCGGCTCTCTCCCGCCGCCGGAATGATGGCGTAGCTCTCTACCATTTACCGACTTTCTGCGACATCCAGAGTAATCTGTTTGGGTCGCCCTGGCACCTGTCCGCCCAGATTCCGATGAGCGACCAGTTCAGCACAGATGCTGACAGCAATTTCTACTACCGTTTGAGAGCCGATTTCGATGCCCAACGGTGCATGAACTCGTTCCAGAGTTTCCGCCGTCAGCCCTTCTTCCAGCAAGTCCTGGTAAATCATCTTGATCTTGCGGCGACTGCCGATCATTCCGACGTACCGTGCTCCACGATCAGCTAAATGATAGAGTGCTCTTTCGTCGTGCTGGTGTCCGCGGGTAACAATCAAACAATAAGTATCCGAGTTGATTTCCAACTCTGGCAGAACTTCTTCGATATCACCGCAAACACAACGCTCAGCCCGGGGAAATCTCTCGGGTGCTGAAAATTCCTGACGATCATCAACAACCCAAACATCGAAATCCAGTTCCGCTGCCAATTCACAAACGGCTTTACCCACGTGACCGCCGCCCACAATAACCAGCCGACATCGTGGCAATAAGGGAAGAAACGCGATGCCATTACTTGCTTGGGCACGAGGCCGTTCTGCAAGCGAAGGTAGCGAGGCAACGATCTTATCGACAGCCTGGTCGGCGACACCTTGATCCGTCGCTGATTCAACCGCGAGCAAAGTTTCCTGGCCATCAAACAGATAACTGCTCGGCGCCCTCAGCCCACTGGCTTCTGCATCGAAAACAATTGCTTCGATCACTCCTCTTCCCGATTCAATGGCATCCACCAGTTGCAGAAAATAATCTCGCGCGACGTCTTCCTTGACCGGCTGAATTAAGATCTCCATGCGGCCACCGCAGATCAGTCCGTCATCCCAGCCATAATCATGGTCAAGTTGAAAGCGGCAGACCTCCGCCACACCACGGTCCAAAACTCCCAGCGCCTGGCGTTTTACTTCCGCTTCGACGCAACCGCCGCCGAGCGTGCCCGCCTGTGAACCGTCGGCATAGACCAGCATCGTGGCACCCGCTTTTTGAGGCGTGCTGCCACGGGTTTCAACCAGGCGGCAATAGGCTGTCGGCCGCTGATCAGCCAGCAGCTGTTTTAGCTGGGGTAATAATTCACGCATCGTTGGGAGGGGCCACCGGAGTTAATACCTGGATGATAGTTTCCTGGACGAGGTCTTTGACACCGTCGCGATATTCGAGCATATGAGGAGCAACCAGGTGGGCCTGCAGCGCTTCGAGGCTTTCCCATTTTTCCATCACCGTCACCACCTCCTGGCGCGTCGAACCTTGTGCGGAAATCTCCGTCTCCAAGTCAACCGTCGGCCCATATTCAATACATCCTTGTTCCTCATGGACCAGCGGAACTAGCCGATGGAAATGCTCCAGAAAATTGTCTCGCTGACCAGCGGCCAGCTGGATCGTGGCAACCACATGAATCATCGGAAAAACTCCAAATAATCGAATTGTCTGTCCTCACCATATTGTGAACGGGAAGCAAACTCGAAACAATAGCCCCAACCGATGGCAACTTGCCTCAAGCAATCTGCTGAGACTCAATCAAACAGCACGTCAAGGAGAATACTACCGTGAGCAGACCGGCAGCAGACCAGGAAAAACTTGACGTCGAACTGGCGGTCAGCGATCGTTACAGCGCTGCCTCGCAAGCGGCAGAAACCGCCTTGTGCTGCCCGGTTCAATACCAGTCGCAATATCTCGAGGTCTTGCCCCAGGAGTTGATCGAGCGGGATTATGGTTGTGGCGATCCATCGCGTGACGTACAAGCCGGTGAAACTGTACTGGACCTGGGTAGCGGTGGTGGCAAAGTTTGTTACATCGCTTCGCAAATCGTTGGCCAGGCTGGCCAAGTGATCGGCATCGACATGAACGACGATATGCTGGCGCTCGCTCGAGAACACCAACCAATCATTAGCGAACGAATCGGCTGGAATAATGTCCGGTTCTACAAGGCACGCATTCAAGACCTGGCTCTCGATTTAAACCGCCTGGAAGACCGGTTGCAAGAAGGTCCGGTGCAAAGCACGGCTGACTGGCTGGACGTCCAGCGGTGGGCGGCCCGGCAACGACAAGAAGATCCCATGATTGGCAACGATACCATTGATGTCGTCATTTCAAACTGCGTACTGAACCTTGTCGAAACAAGTGACCGGCAGCAAATGTTTGCCGAGATTTTTCGGGTTCTCAAAAGGGGTGGTCGGGCAGTCATTAGTGATATTGTTTGCGATGAACCGGTGCCCGACCATCTAAAGGCCGATGCCGAGTTATGGAGTGGCTGTATCAGCGGTGCTTTTGTGGAACACGAGTTCCTGCAGGCCTTCGCAGAAGCTGGCTTCTATGGAATGGAGATCGTTGCGCGGCAGTCGGAACCCTGGGCCGTCGTCGAAGGCATTGAATTTCGAAGCCTGACAGTCCGGGCTTACAAGGGAAAAGAGGGACCGTGTCTTGACCATCGCCAGGCAGTTGTCTACCAGGGCCCCTGGAAAACAGTCGAAGACGACGATGGACACGTATTGCGACGTGGTGAACGGATGGCGGTCTGTCAGAAGAACTTCCAGATCTACACTCGGCCACCCTATCAAGATCAGATCGTAGCGGTCGAGCCAGCCACCCCGGTAACCGAGAACAAAGCCACACCCTTTAACTGCCGAGAGGGATCTGTCCGGTCGCCAGCTGAGACAAAAGCGTCAACCTCGTCGCTAACGATTCTACCTGGTGACGAGTGTTGCGGCCCGGATGAATGCTGCTAAACGCTCACTCGAGACCATCCGCCGATGTCAAACCGCAAGCAAACTGGCCCACCTGAGCCCCCCAACGACCCCGGCGACTCCAGGGCGATTCGCGACTGGTACCAGGATCTCGGCATTGACGAGTACTACCGCCGTCACGGCAAGCAGTACCAGAACCCTCATCTGCCCTGGATTCAGGCCCTGATAGAACGCCATCATGCCCGTCTCGACCTGAGTGATTGCCTTGATTTTTGTTGTGGCCGAGGCGAAGTCTCTAAGATCCTTCTTGAGCTGGGCTATCGGCAGATTAGCGGCTGCGATCCTTACACCCAAAGCCTGTACCAGCAACAATTGGGCCTGGACTGTTGGGCGTGGTCTTTTGAAGACCTTTTGCAAGGAAAGCTGACCGGTAACTACTCGTGTATCATCAGCAGTTTTGCCCTGCACCTCTGTCCTCGAGATCAGCTGGCTCCGCTGGTCTGGCAGCTCTTTAACTGCACCAGCCAGCTAGTCATCGTTACTCCGCACAAGCGCCCCGAGTTGGAACAGATTGAAGGCATCGAGTTGAGCTTCACCGATCACGTACTCACGCAGCGCGGCAAACGAATCCGTTTGAAAATCTACCATCCTTTGGCGCCCCCGAAGTAAAGCAAAGGCTTCAAGGGCAGCAGCGCCGTTCGGTGATTTCGATGGCTTGGAGTAACCCTTGAGCTTTATTGAGTGTCTCCTGGTATTCACTCTCCGGGACACTGTCAGCCACAATACCAGCTCCCGCTTGCACATACACGCGGTCACCCTGGATCACCAGCGTACGTAGAGCAATGCAAGTATCCATGTTCCCTGCATAGTCAACGTAACCAACGGCACCTGCATAAGGTCCCCGGCGATGGGGTTCGAGCTCATCGATGATCTCCATGGCCCTAACCTTGGGAGCTCCAGAAACGGTACCGGCCGGTAAACAAGCAGCCAGCGCATCGAAGGCATCTTGGCCCGCTCGCAAATCAGCAGTCACGTTGGACGTAATATGCATCACGTGACTATAGCGTTCAATCACCATCACGTCTGACAACTCGACGGTTCCATAATCAGCCACCCGTCCCACATCATTACGCCCCAGGTCCACCAGCATGACATGTTCAGCACGTTCCTTGGGATCGGCCAGAAGTTCTTCGGCAAGCTGCTGGTCCTGATCTTCGTCGCGACCACGGGGCCGGGTGCCGGCCAAGGGGCGTACCGTGACCTTGTTGTCGACAACACGGCACATGATTTCCGGAGAGCTTCCCACCAGCGTCACTTCATCTGTCCGCAAGAAAAACATGAAGGGACTGGGGTTCACGACTCTCAGCGAACGATAAATCTCAAATGGCTGTGCGGAGACGGTCAAACCCCAGCGCTGGCTAATCACAACCTGAAAGATATCCCCGGCACGAATGTACTCCACGCACTTCTCGACGGCATCCTGGAACTGCTGCTGTGAAAAGTTCGATTCGGCAGTCATTGTCGAATCGCTGGAAACACAGATATCGGTACAGGGTAATTCATCGCCGGCAGCAGACAAACGATCAACCAGCTGGTTTACTCGCTGTTGCGCCTGCTCGTAAGCCTCGGTCGGCGTCTGGGTAGTATCGTCCAGGCGAGCCATGACAATCACGGTAATCGTCTTGTTCACATGGTCGAAGACAATCACCTGGTCATAAAAATCAAAGGAAAGATCAGGCAGATCACGATCATCTTCGGGAGCGGCCGGCAGATTCTCACTGTAACGCACCACATCATACCCGGCGTATCCAATCGCTCCGCCAGCAAAGGGGGGCAATTCGGGCAACTGCGCGACGCGAAATTGCTGTAGCTGAGAACGCAGTTCCTGCAACGGATTATCCGATTCAAATTCCTCGCATTGCTGACCGTTGAAGACCTGCACTCGCTGACCCCACGCTCGCAGACGTCGAAAAGGCGAAACCGCCAGGAAACTGTGGCGACCGACTTTTTCTCCGCCAACAACACTTTCAAACAGGCAAGCGCAGCCACCTTCGTCAAGCTTGTGGAAGGCGGACACCGGAGTGAGTGAATCGCTCAGCAAGCAGCGGTAAACCGGCACTAACTGGTGATCCTCAGCCAAGGAGAGGAATGTCTTAAGATCGGGAGCATGCGGCATCGAACTTTCCTCGAGAACCCTGACAGTCAATAAATCAAGAATAAACGGGTCGTGGCAAGCTTAACAACGTCCAGCTTGGGGGACAACGGGCAGGGGAGCAGGGCTGGTCAAGTCAGTTCATCTTGACAGCTTTGGTCCCCTTGCTAGAATCCTAACTGAGTTTATAAGCCTTGCTATTTCAAGGGGTTGCACCGATCAAATCGCCTTCCTTTCCGATCGTCAGGGAGTAACGATTTCATCCGATCAGCTCTGGGGCTGGCGGGAAGCGAGAAGATCAATGAAGTGCCAACGTTGTGAAAAACCGGCTACCTTTCACATTACGGAACTGGCTGGTGATGAATTGCCCGATGAACTCCACCTGTGTGAAGAACATGCCCGGCTCTATTTAACACCGACCGAGGAACCGGAGGAGGCCATCGCCAGCCTTGCCGGATCGTTGGCCCAGCAGCTCAAAATTGGTCAAACTGCCGAGGACTTAGCTCGTCTTGACCAGCAAGCCTGTCCGATCTGCGGCATTACTTTTTATGAATTTCGACACGTGGGTCGACTCGGGTGCCCGCACGATTATGTCTGTTTCGAGGAAGAATTGGAGCCGTTAATTGTCAACATTCACGGGGCCACTGAGCACACGGGTAAGCACCCCAAGAGTGGCAAAGGATGCACTGACAACCGTACGGAGCTGATCCGTTTAAGGCGTGAAATGCAAAATGCCATTGATCAGGAAGATTACGAACAGGCTTCTCAGTTGCGAGACCAAATCCATAAAATCAGCGATCAGGATAGTTCGGAATAGTTTAGTAGTTTCTCAGAACATTGGAACTAGAACGTGAAACTGGAAGATCTGGCACGTCAGTGTGGAGAGTGGTTACGGGGTTCGGGTCCGGAGTCTGATATTGTCATCAGCAGTCGTATCCGCCTGGCCCGTAACCTGGCTGACTTTCCTTTCATTCGCCAGTGCAACGAAAGCGACCGCTCCGAGGTAGAAAAGACGCTGAAAGAAACGATCTTTTCCATTAAGGAATGGAAGAACCTGGCCTATCTCGATGTCAACACGCTGACCAAGATCGATCGACAGTTCCTCGTTGAACGACAGTTGATCAGTCGTGAACATGCCGAATCTGATGGCGCCCGATCAGTGGCCATCGATCGCCAGGAGAAGTTCAGCTTAATGATCAACGAAGAGGATCATTTGCGCGTCCAAGTCATGCATAGCGGACTGGCCCTTGACACTGCCTGGCAGCGGATCAATGAAATCGACGACATGGTTGAAGAAAAGATGACATTTGCATTTCACCCGCGACTCGGTTACTTGACCGCCTGTCCAACAAACGTCGGTACCGGGATGCGCGTCAGTGTGATGTTGCATTTGCCCGCCCTGGTGATCACTCGGCAGATCGAAAAGGTTTTTCGAAGCCTGCAAAAAATCAGCCTGGCAGTCAGGGGTCTGTACGGTGAAGGTTCGCAAGCGATGGGCGATTTCTACCAGATCAGTAACCAGATCACGCTGGGCCGTAGCGAGCAGGAATTGATCGAGCAAGTTAATGACGTAGTCCCCGTATTGATCGATTACGAACGGAAAGCACGACAGTTCTTGATCCGCGAAAGTGAAAAGGACCTGCATGACCGTGTCAGTCGTGCTTTCGGAATTCTCTGCACGGCGCAAACGATCAGCAGTGAAGAAACAATGCATTTGCTGTCGAGTGTGCGGATGGGGATCAACCTCGGCCTCATCGAGAACTTAGAGATCCCGATGGTCAACCAGTTGTTCATTCACACGCAACCGGCACATCTGCAAAAACTGCGCGGCTCTGAACTGGATACCGCTAATCGCAATATTGAACGTGCACACTATCTCAAGAACCATCTGCGTAAGGCCCGAGAGTCAGGCGACGATGATGTTGAAAAAAACTGACCAGCAACAACCGTGGCGATTGTTGCTGGTCTTAACAGTCCTTCTGCTGGGCAATATCAGTCTCGTCAGCCCGGCCTCGCTTGTTGCTGCCGACCGCGTCGATCCGGCTTCAGCACGCCCCGACCCGAAACAGAAACTGCTTTGGTACGACATCCGGGAACTGGAGCTCGAAGGCCAAGGCTGGGCAAACACCAAGGCACCCTTCGATCGTTTACCAGCATCGGCTGAAAAACAGGTGCGACCACCGGTCTGGAATTTGAGTCGCCACAGTGCCGGGCTGAGCGTGCGGTTTCGAACCGACGCGCCGATCATTGCTGCCCGCTGGACACTCACCTCGGCGAACCTGGCCATGCCCCACATGCCAGCGACCGGTGTCAGCGGACTGGATCTTTACGTCCGACCAGCCATCGCCGCACAAGCCACTGGCAAAACCAATCGCTGGCAATGGCTGGCGACCGGGCGCCCCAGCAAGTTTCCTGCCAACGAGGCAATACTAGTCCGTGGACTTCCCCGCGCGGATCGGGAGTACTCACTTTACCTGCCACTTTACAACGGTGTTCAAGCGGTCGAGATTGGTATCTCTGCGGACCATGCTTTATTTAAATTGCCACGTGCAGCAGGCAAACGCAAACCGATCATCTTTTACGGCACTTCCATCACGCAAGGTGGTTGCGCCTCGCGTACCGGCATGGTCCACACTGCGATTCTCTCGCGACGCCTGGAAGAACCAGTGATCAACCTGGGATTTTCCGGTAACGGACGCATGGAACAGCCACTGGTCGACCTGATGGCCAGTGTCGATGCCGCCATCTATGTCATCGATTGCCTGCCCAACATGAACGGTGAAGAGGTAGCAGCTCGTACCGAACCACTGGTTCACACGTTGCGGAAAGCCCGCCCACGGACGCCGATCCTGCTGGTCGAAGATCGCAGCTACAGCAATGCGTTCCTGGTTAAGTCAGCACAAGACCGCAATCTACAAAACCGGCAAGCTCTGCAAGCAGCCTATCAGAAACTAATCGCTGCTGGCGTCAAACAACTCTATTATCTGCCTGGAGATCAGTTACTGGGAAAAGACAACCTGGGAACTGTCGACGGATCGCATCCCACCGATCTGGGGTTCATGCGTATGGCAGATGCCTTCGAACCGCTGTTAAAAAAGATCCTGGTAGAGTCACGGTCTAATCCCTGACCAACCGGTTGCCAGGTCAATCGAATTACAGCTTGGCACGCAGTGCGGCCACCACCTCTGATGGCATAAACCGTTCCAACATCTCATCCGTGGCCAACGGGGCAATTTGTTTAATCAACGAACTGGAAACATGGGCATACTCTGAGTCAGCCATCAAGAAGACCGTTTCAACTTCCGGAGCAAGTTGGCGGTTGGCCAGTAGCATACTGAATTCCCCCGACACATCAGTCATCGGCCGCACGCCACGAATCATTACAAAAGCTCCCAAACTCTTGACAAAATCGACCGCCAGTCCCTCGAAATCAACCACCTCGACGTTACTAAACGATGACGTCACTTCGCGAGCCAACTCCAGTCGTTCCTCAACCGTAAACAATACTTTTTTGTCGATATTCACACCAATGCCAATCACCAATCGATCAAACAGCTGGCAACTGCGTTGGATGATGTTCAGATGTCCATGTGTAATCGGATCAAACGAGCCCGTGTACACTGCAATCTGAGCGCTCATGACTAACCTCGATTCTGACTAGTTGATCAAGGAAACCGATTCAACCGGTTGCTTTCACACTGAGTACTTCAAGCAACCTTTCTACATCCTCTTCACTTACATAGGCATGCGGGCTGATCCGTAACAGACCACCACGGCAACTTAAGATCACTCCCTGCGCAGCACACCGACGTCTCTCGGCCGCCAGGTCTCGACCTGGCAAATCAAACGACACGATGCCGGACCGATGGGCCGCTTCCCGACAACTCACGACTTTAGCTCCCAACGACTCCAGCCGTTCTGAAGCCAACTCGGCAATTTCCAAGACGCGTGGAGCAAGCGGGCTATCATTACAGCCTAACCCATAACTGGCCAACATATCTAGGCTGGCGCCTAACCCAATAACACCTGCCATGTTCTGCGAACCACCTTCGTAGCGGGCAGCCGCGTCTTTCCAGTCCAACTCAATACGCGAAAAATCGTGGGCATGAGTGACACTGTGCCATCCAACCCCTAGTGGCCTCAACTGCTCAAGGCGATCCTGTCGAATATATAGTAGACCTGCTCCCTCCGGTCCTAACATCCATTTGTGTCCATCGGCCGCCATAAAGTCGACTTCCGTTTGAGCAACATTCAACGGAAAGACGCCAAGCCCCTGGATGGCATCGAGAAAGACCAGGATACCCCGGTCATGAGCCGCCTGAACTAACGCAGCAACGTCTAACCGCCAGCCAGACAGATAGGAGACCCAGCTGACGGAAATGAGACGTGTTTGCTCATCACAAGCTTCCATGATCCGATTTAGATCCACCGCGACATCATCAACTGGCACCCGCCGTGTCTCCACCCCTCGAGACTGGAGATTCATCCATGGATAGAGATTTGAAGGAAATTCATTTGCCAGGGTGACAACGTTATCTCCGGATTCCCAGGGCAATCCTTCAGCGATCAGGTTGATTCCCGTGGTCGTGTTGGCCACAAAAGCAATTTCACGGGAATCCGCTCCGATTAATTGGGCAGCCCGTTCACGAACCTGTTCCACTCGCTGGGCCCATTGTGCCCAGACCAGCCCCCCCTGCTCTGCCGCTTGAGTTGCCCACCGGCCAATAGCCTCCTGCGCTGGCCCAGAAATCGGAGAGACGGCAGCATGATCAAAGTAGGCAACCCTGGAGGCAGCTGGCATTTGTTGGCGCATCGACTGCCAATCTTGCCCCGCTGACTGAGAAACCTCGACCACTAGCACATCTCCTCAAAATGAACCTGAAACTCCAGTTTCCTCCATAAAGGAGCTTAGTTCAACGCGCCTGGCCTCTTTTCCACTTCCTGACGATTCTCGGCCACAACACCGTTACAGAAGTTAAGATCCAACCTGGGGTTTCGTTTGGCCAAACGGTTCCTAAACTCCAATTAGAAGCGTTTTAAGCGTCCGACCCACGATTTATCCAGTCGTCTGATGTTAGAGTGAGGAATTCCCAGGTGACATGTTCACCAGATGAATTATAATGGTAGCGGAGTTATCACCTAAAATCTGGTGAGCCACCCCCCCCTGAACTGCATCTTTGAGGAAGCTTTGCATGGCCAAGGCACTATGTTTAACTGGGATGATCATTGCTGTCCTCCTGATGGTTTTATTTATCGCCGATCTCTTCCTCAACTTTCCGTTCAAGCCGTTTGACGGTAAATGGATTCTTGATAGCACATTCGTGTTCGCCTCAGGTGGCTTAACCTACTTAAGCTGGTCAGCCTGGCGAGAACAGGACTGAGCGAGGCTGCCCAGGAAGCTGGTATAGCGGCACTCTTCCGGGCCCTAACGAGATGGTCTGCTTGTCAAATCAAGCAGCGACTCGCAACAACGATCGTGCTGTGACAACTTGCTGACCTGGTCGCCATCGTGTTGCCAGTTCTCGCAATGTGCAAACTTCCAATTGGCCATCCCGCTGATACTTGTTAATCGTCTCCAAGACTCGTGAGACAAAACCAAGCCCTTGAGCTGATGCATATTGCCCAGCGGTCATATCCAATGCGATATGACCAATCCCACCGTGACGAATCGTGCGACGGATCGCCCGGTTGATCACCATGCTTGATCGCCTGGCCCACAATGTTGTCGAGGGAGAAACACAAGTTGCTCGCGGCGCTTCCCAGAGGCCATATCGCAGCGTCCGGTGTCGGGGAGCGTCCTTCGCAGCACGTTGTTTTCTTCGTGGCTGACGAACCATTGAAATCTGGTGCTTGGCAAGCAGATCATAATCGTCTTGCAGTTGTCCATCGTAGACAGCCAGGGTAGACAATTCACAACCTGCTCGTCGAGCGTCAGCGACACGTTGAACCAAATGCTGGCAGAACCCTCGACGGCCCGTCTCCAAACTGATCCAACTTGCGTCACCAAGCAGAGCCACTTCATGCATTCCAGACTCATCGATCAGTTCAGGTACAAATTGGCTATTGGCAGGATCACTGAATCCCCAAGTCGCCGGTATCCGGGCTTGCTGGAATAACTGCAGCAACTGTTGCTGCGATTCAATACGCGAACGATGCTCGACTAAAGAAATACGGGCCGGCTGGTCTGAAGCGACAGCAGCGACACGTCTCAATTCGACATCGATCGAGATGATTAATAATGATGGGGGGGTAGAGTTCCGAGCCATGGTCTCCCTTTCAGTGCAACCTCCTGTCCACTGGCAGGCGAAAACGCCTGCAATGGTAGTCATCGGCTACCACTTCGAGAGAACTCAACGAGGATTCACCGACTCGAGTATCGGAACCCCTGATGCGCTGCTAAAGTTTGTCAGTAGTCCGGGTTAAACGGCCTCCCAACGACACTGCCCGTACATCCCCCTGCCAGACAGAAGCTGTCCAGCAGATCCCAAAAAAACTGATCTTGTTACCACTTAAGCAGTAATTATCCTGTGTTTACCAGCTGATTCACCTCCCCGTAGAGATCCACTAAGCGGTATAATATGACATTCGTTGTGTCGGTCATGGGCAGGCTTCGTAACGCGTACTGCCTGCCCGGGTATACTGGATCGACCCAAGTCAATCTGTGCAAACCGTCAACAGCAGTTGTAACGTCATGACTAGCGAGCAAAACGAATCTCGACCGCTACCGGATCAGTTGGCTGCTGGCGGTACGAGGCTGCTGACACCAGCCAAGTCAACCGATGCGCGGACGCCAGAAAGGTATCTCCAACGGACCCGGCTTCGCTACCTGCTACGGGGGACCGGTGCCTGCTTATTCTCGATGGTGATTCACGTCCTGATCCTATTGATCCTCGGTATTATCGTGATACCAATCACTACGCAGGCGCCGATTGAAACCATTGTGTCAGAGGTCATTCCACAAGAACTTGAAAAAGATGATCTGAAAATGGAATTAGATCCCGATCGCGAACCGGTGGAAGACATGGACGTTACCCAGTCGAGCAGTGCGCCGGCGGTAGGTTTACCGACGGGATCTTCCGGGGGCGCCTCGAGTGCCACCGCTAATATTGAACTAGACCCGAATGTCGTGGTGGAAAGTGACACCGGTGAAATCAGCATCGACAACCTCGCTTTCAGCTTACCACCGAGTCAAACCTTGATCACTCGGTTACCGCAAGGGGCCTTTGGTGACCCGCGTCAAATTGTTGACAACTACCAGCAAGCGATGAGCCGGATCACGCAGGAAATCATGTGGATGCTCGACGAGAGTGATGTCCTGGTAATCTGGTGTTTCGATCAGTCCAAGAGCATGGAAGACGACCGCCAGGAAATTCGCGAGCGGGTGGAACGGGTCTACCAGGAATTGGGGCTGACAGACAAAAGCAGCGGAGACCACTTGCTGACCGCCGTCACCAGTTTTGGAGCGGGCTTTCTTAATCACCTCGCGAAACCAACCAGCAATCGCGATCGTATTCGACAGGCGATTGATAGTATTCCGAATGATCCGTCCGGCAAGGAGATGCTCTGCCAGGCAGTAGGCACGGCCATCCGGTTACATCGCAACTTCGCCCGTGGCGGGCGCTATCAACTGGCACTGATTGTGGTAACCGATGAAAGTGGTGACCCGGATTCCAACAATCGTTACCTGGAACTCGCCTTATCCGAAGCCAAGGCGGTCAACTGCCGAACCTATGTCCTTGGTCGCGAAGCCGTTTTTGGATATCCCTATGCCCATATGCGATGGCAACACCCGCAAACCAATCGAGTCCACTGGTTGCAAATCGATCGAGGGCCTGAAACCGCTTTTGTCGAACAATTACAGACCAACGGTTTTCGCCGTCGTTATGATTCCTTCTCCAGTGGTTTTGGGCCTTTCGAGCAAACCCGAATGACTCGTGAAACGGGTGGTGTTTTCTTTATGTTGCCCAGCGTAGAGACTCGTTTGGTACGAGGCAACGTCGACAAACGCCGCTACCAGTTGGAAGCGTTACGTCCTTACCTGCCTGACATGCGATCACGGCTAGAGCAACTCCAGGAACGTGATGAAGTCCCCCTGAAGAGTTTGATCTGGAAAGTCATCTACGACTTGAATCCCTATAATCGCGACGTGGCCAAGATCATCGAAATACGGATGTCTTACTCACTAAACCCTGCCGAGTTCTTAAAGCAGGCTCGCACCGAGCAGATCAAGGCCAAAATATATTTGGAATATCTTCATCGAGCGGAAAAGGCTATGGAAGAAGCTGCTGATCTGCGCCAACAGGAGACATCACCGCGATGGCAAGCAAACTATGATCTCATTTATGCACAGGTCATTGCTTACCAGGCCAGGATCTACGAATATGGCGCCTACCTTGAGACGTTCATTCGCAAACCGAAAGTTGTCCCGTTTCAGAAGGGCCCCAACACGAAATTGGCGCATTGGGATATCACCACCCGCAAACAACTAGTCGCCGCGTCGGTCAGCCAGCCATACATCGACAAGGCCACCACGATGTTTCAGCAAGTGATCAAGAATAATCCCGGTACGCCCTGGGCGGAACGAGCCCGCTCCGAACTGGCCCGTGGATTTGGAATCGACTTGGTGCCTGATTATGTCAGCACGTTACGAAGGCCCCCTCGAGTTTCCGGCCGGCCGATTCAACCCATCCCGAAACTCTGACTTCTTAGATCACACGGTATACTAGTTTCATAAACACCTGGGAAATCCTATCCTGTGTGCTGCTGTTACTGGCTGTCTGTACCGTCTGTTTCCGGCCCGAAGCCAATCGCAAACAGTTCATCGGGACCTTGCTGGGCTTACTGGCTCTGGGCTCGGTCTTTGCCATTTCCCGGCAAGAACCGCACCCGCTGGTGAAATTGACTGCCCAGGTACCGCAACAAGTCAACGACGAGGATTTTATCTCTTCCAAGACTTGTCGCAGTTGCCACCCTCAGCAGCATGCCAGCTGGCACCAGACGTATCACCGCACCATGACGCAATTGGGACTGCCTGAAGCGATTGTTCCTCGCATGGATTTCGAGCAGGAACGCCAGCTGACTTCCGGTGCCGTCACGACCACACTCAAACGTATCGGGGATGAGTTCTGGGTACGCACGCCTGACCCAGATGAAGAATATCGACTGCTAGAAGAAGGAATCGACGCACGCAAGCCACCTCATGTGCCCCGTCTGGTCGATCGGCAGGTCGTCCTGGTAACCGGTAGCCATACGATGCAAATCTTCTGGCTTCCAAGCGAAACAAAAGATGCCCCGCTGCGCCTCTTTCCCTGGGTCTACCAGATTCGCGAAGAGCGCTGGATGCCCTACGAGGACTCCTTCGTTGTCCACCCAGATCTTGGTCGACCGGCGGCTAGTTGGGACAACAATTGCATCGCTTGCCATACGGTTAACGGAGAGATCGAACTTCTCAAGCAGCCGCCCGATCCACGCATCAAGAGCACTCTTGCCGAATATGGAATTAGCTGTGAAGCCTGCCATGGACCAGGGCGAGACCATGTACGCAAACACCAGAATCCTTTGGCACGCTACCGGCAACATATCAATCCAACTCGCGACCGCAGCATCGTCAATCCCGCCAAGCTAACGCATGTCATGGGATCCCAAATCTGTGGTCAGTGCCACAGTTCCTTTGATTCCTACAGCCCTTATCGGGCGGGAAAAGACGTCAATCAGGCAAGACATTTTGTTCGACATGCGGACGCGCAAGATCCAGACGGCCCGTTTCACGACAACTATTGGAAGGATGGAAGCATTCGAATCGGTGGCCGGGAATACCTGGGATTAACAGAATCTCCCTGTTATCTGCGAGGAAAAATGTCTTGTATGAGTTGTCATTCGATGCACAAGAGTGATCCCAATGATCAATTAGCTCAACAGATGGATACCAATCAAGCTTGTCTGCAGTGCCACCAGGAGATGGCGAATCGGATTACCGAACATACGTACCATCCTGCCAACTCAGAGGGGAGTCGCTGTTACAACTGCCATATGCCTCACACGTCCTATGCCTTGCTCGGTGCCATCCGCAATCACCGCATCAGTTCGCCGAATGTGGCAAATCATCTGAAAAATGGCCATCCCAATGCCTGCAACTTATGTCACCTGGACAAGACATTGCAGTGGACATCAAAACATCTCACGGACTGGTATGATCAACCACCCGCTGAACTGGACGCCAGCCAACAAAACGTGGCTGCCTCTCTGCAAATGATGCTTACCGGCGATGCCGTCCAGCGTATCGTGATTGCCTGGCACATGGGTTGGGAACCAGCCTTGGAAGCATCCGGAAAAACCTGGCAATCGCCGCTACTCGCTCAGTTGCTTCAAGATCCTTATTCAGCAGTCCGTTTTGTCGCACACAAGAGTCTGAAAGAACTTCCCGGTTACAAACAGTTCCAAGGATCCACGCAATACGACTTTATTGCTCCGGAGAAAGAACGACAGCAGTTTCAAAGCGGCTTCCTGGCACGCTGGCAAACAGCCAAGACGGAACCGCCAAGCCATCCCGGGGCAGTCTTGTGGAATGCAGACGGCACCCTGCAAAGGGACCAGATCCTGAAGCTGCTAAAGCAACGAGACGACCGCAAGATACTTCTGGCGGAATAACTTGGGTGAGCCAAATCGGATGAACAGGGAGCTTTCAGCAAGCAAGTCACCGTCTGTTCCAGGAAAACGAAATCTACGGGCAGGCTGGTGGACACTACTGGTCTTTGTTTGCCTGGGCATCCTACTGGAAATCGGCCTGGGTTTTCGCGGCCATTTCTATATGGATGTCTCTCAACAAACTCGACGCCTGATGTGGCGACTGGCTCACGCCCACGGTACCTTGTTAGCGCTGCTGAACATCATGTACGGACTCATCGCTGTTCAGTTCAGCAACGGTGGCCAGCAGTTCGGTTCACGGGCACTACTGGCCGCCAGTTGGCTGATTCCCAGCGGTTTTTTTCTGGCAGGACTGTTCGCATACCAATCAACCCCCGGCTTGGCTACACTATTGATACCACCAGGTGCAGTCCTGCTGGTCATGGGCATCTTGCTGGCAGCACGGAACCGAACAGCATAAGGAACCGGCTTCTCAAACAAAATTCATCTCGGATTGAACTTCAGCCCCTGGCTGGGGAACTTATCAAGGGGAAAAGCTGTCTTTGCCTCAAATTCGCATCTTGCGGATTGGACATTATCTTGGGATTAAGAGAAAATAGTGTCAACCCAGTGCTCACTCACCTTGGAGAAGACCAAGCCTTGTTAAGGAATTAGCTTCTATGACCAACAATATGACACGCCGTCGGGTCCTTAAATCACTAGCCACCGTGTTGGGTGGAACGATGGCCTATCAGTCAGTTCCTCGCCAGGCACGGGCTGGTAAGAAAGTGCGTGAATGGCAACAGTCGATCAAGAAGGGTCTGGGCTGGGTTCAGAAGACGCAATCCTCACTCGGTCATTGGACTGCCGGTAACTATCCAACAGCGATGACAGCCTTAGGCGGCACGGCACTGATTTGCTCGGGGTCAACCACGACCCAGGGTCCGTATGCAAAAGCCATTCGTCAATGCGTCAACTACCTGACCGCCAAGTCCCGTGCTAACGGACTGATTGGTAACCCGCTTACCGATAACCGTTACACCTATGGCCACGGCTTCTCAATGTTATTCCTCTCTCAAGTGTTGGGCGAGGAAGAAGATGTGGAACGCCGTGAAGAATTAGTTGAGGTGCTCACCAAGGCCGTTGATTTCAGTGCCAAGGCCCAAACGGCGTCTGGCGGCTGGGGTTATGTTAGCGCCAAAGACGGTAACAACTTCGACGAGGGTTCAACCACCATCACGCAAGTTCAGGGCCTACGTGGTTGCCGTAATGCTGGCATACCGGTACCCGGAGAGGTAATCGAGAAGGCCAAGAATTACATCTTTAAATGCAAGAACGCTGATGGCGGCATTTCTTACAGCTCTCGGAATCGGGGAAGTTCCCGACCAGCGATTACAGCTGCTGCCTTGGCCACGCTCTATAATGCTGGGGTCTACGATGACAAGCATGTTCCAGACATGTTGAAATACACGAAGAAGAATCTGCATGGCATTACGTCCGGAGCGCGGTCCTTCGGACACTGGCACTATACTTACCTCTACTATTCCCAAGTTGTCTACCGGCAAGGGGAAAAAGAGTGGGCCCCCTTCCGCGATAAGCTCTACAACAAGATTGTTGGTGAGCAGTCGAGCAATGGAAGCTGGGCAGGAAATATTGGCCCCATTTACGTGACCAGTTGTAATCTGATCATGTTACAGATCGACCAGGCTTTCATTCCTATTTACCAGCGTTAGGCCGATTCGGCTCGCACGATTGCTGCTACCAGCCCCTGCATCGTGTACTGCTCCGCTTCCACGGCCGGGGACAGCCCCAGTTCTCGCAGGGTTTGCGAAGTAATTGGGCTAATGCTAGCCAGCCGGGAGGTAGCCAACTGGTCTCCAAAAAGAGCTGCTAGTGAGCGTGCGATGGCTGAACTGGTAACCGTCACCCAGTCCACCTTACCGGTTGCCAGTTGTTCACTGGCCGGGGCTTCTGCTGCAGTAACATCGAGGCTTTGGTAAACGACCAGTTGTTCAACGGTGGCACCCGCTTCTTGCAACCGTTCGGCCAGCATTTCTCGGCCACGACTCGCCCGCGCCAGCAAGAAAGACTGGCCCGGGGCCTCAGAAGCCAGTGCCTCGGCCAGTGCCTCGGCGCGATATTCAGCTGGTTGCAAATCGGCCGTCAGGTGATATTGCTCAAGAGCTTCCGCCGTGCCAGGTCCAATGGCTGCCAGTCGCACACCCCCAAGCGCACGCATGTCATAGCCGGTTTCCAGTAGTCGATTGAGCAGGGCTCGTACTCCATTGCTGCTCGAAAAAACAAGCCAGTCAAATTTCGCCAGGTCTGCCAACGTGGCATCGACTGTTTCCCAGTCTTGTGGAGGAGAAATCTCGATCGCCGGCTGGCAAATCACGGCCGCACCCAGCGTGGTCAACTGTTTGATCAGTCCCTGTGCTTGCGAGGCTGGCCTCGTCACCATGATCTGCCGACCAAACAATGGTCGCTTCTCGAACCATGAAACTGTCTCGGGCAAGTCCGCCACGACCCCGATGATCACCACGACGGGAGGTCGCATCCCTTGGTCGCGAGACAGCTGTTGAGCCACTTCATCGAGACGACAATGGACCGTCTCTTGATTCGGCAAACTACAGCGACGAACAATAACAACCGGTGTCTCGGCCGGTTTGCCAGCCTCCAGTAGTGAAGTGGTCCAGCGATCAGCGGAAGTAACTCCCATATAGATAACCAGGGTACCTGGGAAACGGGCCAAAGCCTCGTAGTCCAATGACGACTGGTTCTTGTCGGCATGTTCCTGCCCCGTTACCAGGGCCACTGCCGACGAAAGTTCCCGGTGAGTCACCGCCACTTCGGTGTAGCTGGCGGCGGCCAGCGCCGCGGTAATCCCTGGCACCAGCTCAAACGGAATGCCCTGCTCAACCAGGATGCCGACTTCTTCGGCACCTCTCGCAAAGACAGCAGGGTCTCCCCCTTTGAGTCGCACAACCGTCTTTCCCTGGCGAGCTAAATTAACTATTTCTTCATTGATTTCACTCTGCTGCCAGATACGCGTTTGACCATGTTGACCGAGACAGGTGCATTGAGCCGCGGGACTGGCGTGAGCAAGAATCTGCGGGTTGACCAGGTAATCGTACAAGACCGCGTCTGCCTGCTGCAAACACTCGATAGCCCGCAGCGTAATGAGGCCCGGATCCCCGGGTCCCGCACCTACGAGAAACACCTTGCCGACGGTTTGCGATTGCTGACTCATTCCGGGTATGCTGTAAAAAAGAAAACTGGCTGATGAATATTTTTCATTGGACAGCGATCCTGCCTCTTCTGCAAGATGCAATACTCGGAAGGTTCAGATGAAACCACAGGTCATCTCTCAATCTCAGCGACGGCACATCCAGCAGGCTTACGAAGGCGCTTTGATCGCCATGGGCGGGCAGGCACGAAATCAGCTGCTGGCACACCAGTTATTGTCGGAGTGCATTACTCAAGATCCTGCCACCCCGATCTATATCAACGCCTTGTTTGAAAACTTGCAGTCGCTTCCCAACCGGCCTGTCTCGCCCTGGTTCTCGAAACTTCGCAACTGGAAATTTTTTCAAGCAGCCAAAGGACAGCGGGTTGCGGACGCAATCGGTTTCGGCTTACAGGCTCTCTATCGCCATCGGACTGATCTGCTAGTTTTGTGTCGGCTGGCCGAAGTCTGCCAGGCAGCTGACCTGTGGGCTGCTGCAGAGTGCTACCTGCGACAAGCACTGCTTCATAACCCAAACGATCAACGGGCAACCCGGCTGCTTGCGGAATCCTTGTTGCAACAGGCCAGATTTGAAGAATCACTCTACTACTGGCAACAATTACCAGCAGACGAGAAATTGGATACGCAAGTCCAAGATGTCATCCAATGCCTGCAGACGAACCTGCCTGCTACGGAGACAACTACAGGAGACAACCCTTCCGACCGTTGGGAACAGGAAATTGAAGATGATTCAACTTCCCCGCAACTCTATCTGGAGTTATCCCAGCGGCTGGTTCAAGAGAATCGCTGGGACGAAGCGACCTCCCTGCTTACCCGCGGTTTGTCCGCAACCGGTTCTAACCCGGAGCTGTTGGACCAACTGGAAACGGTACAATTGGAGAGCTACCGTCACCGTCATGAAATTGCAGTCACTTTGCACGAAATCAACCCACAACTACTCGGCCCTGAAACAGTACGCGATCTGCAATCGGAACTTGACCGAACGGAGTTGCAAGTCTGTGAACGACGTGCTCGACGTTACCCCACCAACTACCGCTACCAGCTACAACTGGCCATCTGCCTGCGGCGCACAGGGAATTATCGAGGCGCCTTGAAGCAATTGGAGCAGATTCCGGAAACTGATCAGACGGCTGCTGAAGTCACACTGGAAACAGGAAAATGTCACCAGCATCTGCACCAGTTTAGCGAGGCGGCAGCAGCCTATCACCATCTTATCGACGGGCTGGAAAATCAGGCCGAACGCTGTATTTACGAGCAAGCGCTCTATCATGGAGGCATTCTCACTGGCGCCATGGGCAACGGGCAACGGGCTCAGCAGTGGCTGAGCCGCCTGCTGGAAATCTCTCCCGACTATCAAGATGCCCGTGACCGGCTAGACAAGATTAAGCTGATCAGCGATAACAAAGGGACTAACAACTTGACGGCGAGTTCACCGGAATCGGGTTCTTGAGCTCTTCGTCACTGACCATGACTGTTTGAGATTATGCCTAACACCAATAGCGCAAAAAAACGATTAAAGCAAAACAAGGCACATCGAGCCAGGAACCGTTCGGTTCGATCGAACATGCGAACCCACATTCGCAAGGTCCGCGAAGCTGTAGCAGCTGGAAACCTTGAAGAAGCTGAACAAGTCTATCGCGTGACAGCAAAACGGCTGGACCGTGCCGGCACTAGCAAACTGATCCATCGAAACCAGGCAGCTCGCTTGAAATCTCGCCTGCAGAAGCTGATCAAGAACGCCAAGCAAGGCGCCTGATTCGCACGGCATTCTTGCTTCCCTGCGCTTTGCCCAACAGTTCCTTGCCAGGCGACTTTACTGTTACCAGACGATTCGGTCTGCATCGAAAACCGGTCCTTCTACACAGGTGCGCTGGTAGTCCCAGTTTCCCGACTCGTCACAGATCTTGGCGACACAAGTAAAACAAATTCCTAGCCCACAAGCCATCGGTGTCTCAAGCGAAACTTGACACGGTACCTGGTACTGACGAGCCATTTCACTCACTGCTGCCATCATCGGTTCTGGACCACAACAGACAATTCGCCTGTTGTCCGCCTCGTCTGCAGAAACGGCCACCGACTCGGTCAGCAATGATTCGAGGCATTCGGTTACTAATCCGTGATGCCCCCGGGTGCCATCGTCGGTACAGAGATGTGTCTCAATCCCATGCGCTTCGAAATCCTCCACACCAGCCAGGAACTCTGCTGAGCGAGCCCCATAGCAAAGTGAAACTCGCTGCGTGACGATGGCATTTCGTGCAGGATTTCCATAACTTTTCTTGCCCAGCGCCTCTTGTCCCAGGGCAACAAAGGGTGTCTGTCCAATGCCACCAGCAACCATGATTAAATGTTCGCATTGCTGGGGAACAAAGCCATTCCCTAAAGGGCCCCAGACATCGACCGATTGTCCCGGGACAAGATGTTGCAACTGGCTGGTCAACTTACCCTTCACGAGATAAACCACGTCGATGGCCAACGGGTTACCCTGCTGGTCCAATGATGTGTCATATAAAGCCAACGGCCGTCCAATAAGTGGATCGTTACAATCAGGCAAGCGTATCATAAGAAACTGGCCTGGAAGAAATTGAGCAGCCATTTCCGGACACTCAAACCTTAACCGAATGGTATCGCGGGCAATCCTGGTATTTTCCAGAACGCAGCTCCTCCGCTGGATCGCCTGGTCTGCGTAATAATTTGCATGAACGGGATGCTGCATCAAGTCGACGAACGTCTCCTCCCTTTTTTAGCTGCCTTGCTGGTTCGCGGACGCCCCTTGGCCGCGGCGCGTTTCCGAGTCCCCCCTGTCAAGGATTTGCCCTTCTTCTTGACCGGACGGGTGATTGATTGACGTCGCGTCGTCTTCTTACGACCAGTCCCGCCCGTTTGTCTTTGACCAGTGGACTTCTTGGCCCCACGACCGCTTTTCTTAGCAGGCTCGACATGCAGTGATTCCAGCGTCCGTACTTCAGCCAGCGTCAACTTACGATAGGACCCGGATGGAAGGGTGCCCAGTTTAATCGTACCAACAGCGGTTCGGCAAAGACTGATCACCTTGTGGCCAGCACGGGCCAGCAGGCGTCGAATTTCCCGGTTTCGCCCCTCCCGAAGTACGATTTCCAGATCGCTGCTTTGACGGCGATGTCGCTTAATCCGAACAGACTCCGGCTGTACAAACCCTTCCGCCAAATGAGTTCCTTGCCCCAGTTCTTGAATCTTGGCAAAACTGATTCTGCCAACAACACGAGCCAGGTAGGTCTTGGAGACCTGGTATCGCGGGTGTGTCAAACGATTGGCCAACTCACCATCGTTCGTTACCAGGATGAGTCCTTCACTCGTCCGATCCAGGCGCCCCACGGGAAACAACCGCAGGTCACTATTAATCAGGTCGATGACTCGCATCCGTCCCGCCGGATCCCGATTTGTCGAAACGACGCCTGGCGGTTTGTTCACCATGTAATAGATTTTCTGGTGGCTCCCTTTTTCTTCTCCATCCACGCGGATTTTCTGACTCGCCACATCCACCCGCGTGCCCAACTCCGTCACCACCTTACCGTCAACCTCAACACGGCCTTCTTGAATCAGCTCTTCACAAGCTCGACGACTTCCCACACCTGCGCGGGCCAGGACCTTCTGCAATCGCTCACCCGTACTGGCCGTGGCCTTTGACGGTTTCTTTTTTTTCCTGGCACCTCGGCGTAATCGAGAATTCATCGGTAACTCTATATCTAACCCAACTGCTACTCAAAAAATAAGTCCAAGAGACCTGTCCCTACAGCCCCTATCATACTTCCTTGCGCAAATTTATCCCAGGGAGTGAACTGGGTTGTCGAACCAGAGACCGCAACAGCCAGCCTAGGGATCGAGCCTGCCTGGAAAACTGTCCACAAACAGCCGATTGTTCACTGGTTCCGCTAGTGGTTGCTGATATCCGCGTGGACGACCGCCTTCCACTTCGGGAGCTGCGTCCGTATTTGGATAGGGATCATGCAAAACCGCTCGCGACTGCTGCTGGTAAATAGAACCAGGCGACTGTTGAAAAAGCCCTGTGGGCAAGGTCTGGCAACCAGGGATTCCCAGTAGTAGCAAACAGCAAACCAAACAAACTTGGATTTTGTTTTTCATGGGAAACGGTCACATGCCATGGTCAAGGGACTGAAAGCGACCGGGATTATAGGGATCAAATCAACTCCCTTAAAGACGAATCTGGACAACTCCGGCCAGTTTTCTCCGTAAATCTGGCTAGCGCTCGGGAGACCCGGCCTGGCGTGTTAATAAAGCAGCCAGCAGTATTTAGGTCACGGCAAGTAGATGTCCAGCAGTGTCACTGGCCCATCAGCTGCCAGTTGAATGGGACCTAACCCTGCCGGAATCAGGCAGGTCTGCCCCATTTGCAAAGGCAGTTGCGACGGATCAGAATCAACCATTACTTGACCCTGGAGCACGACCACAAGGTGGAATTGCCCATCCCCGCCGACTCTCTGCTGACCCTGAAAGTCGCATCGATCCAGGATAAATTTGTCGCACTCCAAGAGTCTCTCGACGCCCTCCACTTCAGCAACGCTGATCGGTTCCTGGGCAACGACCGGAGCCGCTTCAAAATCAATCACTTGGAGAGCTTGTTCGATCTGAAGTGCCCTCGGTTGACCATCAGCACGAACACGGTTCCAGTCATGCAACCGAAACGTCGTATCACTTGCCTGCTGAATCTCAGCCACCACCAGTCCGGCCCCGATTGCATGAACCACACCAGCCTCGATCAAAAAACATTCACCTGCCCGTGGACAAAACACTGCAAACACTCTTGAACATTACCTCGACTCAACTCCGTTTCCAGCCGCTGCCGGTCAACTCCCGGTTGAAGTCCAGCATAGAGCCGGCTACCGGGATCTGCATGAAGGACAATCCAGGCTTCTGTTTTGCCACGTTCCGGCGGATTCAAGGCAGCTGCAGCCTGATCGTTGGGATGCACTTGTAGAGAGAGATCGTGTTGAGCATCGATGAACTTGAACAACAAGGGAAATCTATCGCTTTCACGGTCCGTGCCCAACACTTTTTCAGCATAGCGCTGGCATAGCTCCCTTAAAGACAGTCCTTGCAATGGACCAAACCGAACGACACTCTGGGTATCGTGGTAATCCACAAGCTCCCAGCTCTCCGCAAAATCTTCCCCCGCCGGCAACGACTTTCCTAAAAGGGTCGCGAGCCGTCGCCCTCCCCAGATATAGCGGCGCAACAGCGGTTCAAAGCGGAGAGGATAAAGCGGCATCTGGTGTTTCACATTCTGATCAATAAACCGAATTGGTTTTCTGGTTACCGGTTACCGCGGTGAAACTGTAAATCCGAGGGGATATCCAATCCAGTTGTCTCCACGTAGCAACAGTGGTATTATCAATTATGAGTTAGTCAGGTGCCGTACGAAACCCGTACCTTCGCTTGATCTTAGGTCACGGCCGATACCGCTGGCAGGGTAGCCTCAATCATAGCTGTTTTGCAACATATCCAATGCGGATCTCCTAACAGAATGAGTAACTGGCTGCAGTGAGCTGTCTGGTCCCGCCTTCCTGGTTGGCAGCACGCATTTTTTCATCTGCTGGCAACGAACGAGAAACCACTCATGTCAAAACAGCCCCCAGATGATCTTTTTTCAGATACCACGATGTCTTTCGGGGAGCATCTCGAGGAACTGCGTGGGGTACTGGTAAAAGCAGCTGTCGCGTTGGGAATCGGTTTCATGATCGGCTTGTTTCTGGCCAATAAGGTCGTGATTCAAATTCAACGGCCCCTAAAAAAGGCCCTCGAGGACTACGCCCTCGAAACCGCTCGCCTGGAAGGGGAAGCGAGCGGTCTGTCGGAAGAGCAGTTGGAAAAGAGGCTGGCTAACCAACTGCTACCAGATTCCATCCACATTGATGCCCAAGCCCTGTGGAGGGACTTAAAGAAAGCCGCACCCGATGCATTCAAGCAGTCTGGTGATCTTCCGGACGAACTGCAAACGCTGGAAGTTCAAACCTGGAAAACCGTTGACGCTTCCGTTAAAACGCTCAATGCACACGAAGCCTTTATGATCTGGATGAAAGCCGGTTTCATTTTCGGTTTCGTACTTTCCAGTCCCGTGGTCTTCTATTACATCTGGTCTTTCATTGCGGCTGGACTCTACCCCCACGAAAAAAAATACATCCACATCTATCTGCCCTTCAGCCTATTGCTGTTCCTCGCGGGTTCGGCACTAGCGTTCCTGTTCGTTTTCGAACCGGTACTTTCTTTCTTGTTTAGTTTCAATCGCGCAATGGATATTGATCCGGATCCTCGCATCAGCGAATGGATGAGTTTTGTCCTGTTCCTGCCGCTCGGTTTTGGCATCGCCTTCCAACTGCCTCTGGTCATGCTGTTTGTCCAACGACTGGGGCTCGTTTCCGTCAGATCATTTATCAACAAATGGAGAATCGCTGTCCTCATCATCTTCGTCCTGTCGATGTTCCTCACGCCAGCGGACCCGATCAGTATGCTGATGATGGCCATCCCCTTGTGCGGCCTGTACGTATTGGGGATCCTGCTCTGTAAATGGATGCCGCGCAACCGCAGCCCATTCGCTGAAGGCTATGATCCTTAAGGGGAACCAGGAACAGAACGGTAACCTTAAATAGCTTCGCTACCCCGTTCGCCAGTGCGAATCCGGATGCAATCTTCCAGTGGCAACACGAATATTTTGCCGTCCCCGATTTCGCCCTGTTCACCGCTGCGCCCGGCCGTCAATATCGCATCTACCGTGCGGTCCACAAAATCGTCATTGACCGCGATCTGCAACTGGACCTTTCGCAACAAGTTCACCGTGAATTCGCGCCCACGGTACATCTCGGTCTGTCCACGCTGTCGGCCAAATCCCTGGCAATCCACGACGGTCAGGCGAAACACCT
>JAYGDG010000618.1:0-10099 GCA_046583015.1 Pirellulaceae bacterium
TTGAACTTAGCGACAACACACCTTAAAGAGTGATGGTCTGCTTTTGGGCGGATGATGCGAGCATGGCCAGTACGGCGGCGACACCCGCTCGGCCATCGGCGGCCGTTCCTTCGCCCCCCGGGTTTCCCTGGATCGAATCGACGAAGGCCTGCATCTGGTCGCAGTAGGCTCCCATCCGCGGCGTCTGGTAAGCCGCGTCCGCCTGGTCAAAGCCGACCGGTGGCTGCTCGTAAACGGTTTCCCAGGTCCCCTCGCGGGCCAGTTGCAGTTTGCCATACGGGTCCAGGTCGAGCAGGCCCTCGTCCCCCATGAACCGGAAGCGAAAGGCCTCGCCTGAAAAACCGGGGTCGGGAAGCACGCTGGAGGACCAGTAGGTGCAGACCGTGCCGTCGGTGAAGGAGATCAAGGCCATGGTCGTGTTTTCGTTCGGGTCTTCCTCCCGGAAGGTGTCACTGTGGGCGGCGATGGTGGCAATTTCGGTCCCCAGCCACCAGCGGCAGAGGTCGACGGTATGCGGGCCCCCATTGATTAAGTGAGCCACGCTGCGCGGATCTTTCCACCAGGACCAGTTGCCTCCGAAGCCTTCATCGTCACGCATGGTGGTGATGTCAAAGAGGGAGGACGTTTGCAGGCAACGGATTTTGCCGATGGCACCGCTGGTTAGCAACTGGCGGGTTTGCAGGATCGACTGCCGAAACCGCTGATGATACCCGACCGACAGCACGAGTTTCCGGTCCGCGAAGGCGGCTTGCATGCGATCACAGTCTTCCAGGGAAGTGGCCAGCGGTTTCTCGATCAGTGCATGTTTGCCTGCTTCGGCTGCCCAGAGGGCTTCCTGGCAGTGCACGTGGTGTGGCGTGCTAATCACGATGGCATCAATGTCCTGGCGAGCGACTAGCGATGGCGTATCCGGCTCCCAGGCAATCTGATAGTCGGCGGCCAGTTTCTCGGCTCGAGTTCCGCCGCTGACTGCCACGATCTCGGTTGAATCGAGGCGGCGGGCGGCCTCCACGTGGGTCCGTCCCATAAATCCCGATCCCGTGACGCCAATGCGAATTTTAGTTACCATCAGTCACTGTCTGCCTTTGCTGGTACAGATGAATCTGAAGCGTGTTCTCTTAAGAGACTGCTTGTGACGATTAAGTGACCTTGATTTTAACACAGACTGTGTTGAAATAGGCGATTACGACCATGCTGTGGGATCTTTCAAAAGAGCTCCGCCGACGGCACCGTCATCAACAGGCTGGAGTGAGAAAAAGGGAAATGGAAGAGCCACGTTTTTTATTTGCCAGTTGCCAGGTCGGTGCCGAGGCAACCGTGAAGGCTGAAATCGAGTCGCACTGGCCAGGGCTGCGCGGGTCCTTTTCAAGGCCGGGCTTTGTGACCTTCAAGGTGTCTCCCGAAGTTCAGATGGCAGAAGGGGTTGAATTGCAAAGCGTTTTTGCCAGGACCTATGGCTGGTGCCAGGGCTCTCTGAAGGGAAATCACGCCCAGGAACTGGCAGGCCAGTTCTGGCAACAGTTAGCGGATCAGCAGGGGGCGCATCTGCATGTTTGGCAGCGGGATGCGCGGACGCCTGGGGACGGCGGTTTTGAGCCGTCGATTACCCCGCTGGCAACCGAACTGGGGCACGTGATCCTGGCGGCCCGTCAGGAATCTCCTTTGCCCCTCAATCGCCGTGCCAAGCCGGGACAGAAAGTCCTGGACTGTATCGTGGTGGAACCGGATGAATGGTGGATCGGATACCACCAGGCGAACTCGATTCCCTCACGGTGGCCTGGAGGCATTTGCCCGGCCGTGTTACCTGATTATGCGGTCAGTCGCGCTTACCTGAAGATGGAAGAAGCGCTGCGCTGGTCACGATTACCGATTAAAAAAGGTGATCGCTGCGTGGAGATCGGCAGTTCCCCGGGCGGATCATGCCAGGCCCTGCTGGACCATGGCCTGGAGGTGGTTGGAATTGACCCTGCTGAAATGGATGAGAGCCTACTGGAACATCCGAATTTCACGCATTTGCGTAAGCGTCCAGTCGACATGAAGCGACGTGACTTCAAGGATTTTCAGTGGTTGTCGGCCGATATGAACGTGGCGCCACAGTATACACTCGACAGCCTCGAGGCTGTCGTGAGCCACGACAGCGTCCGTATTCGCGGGATGATCGTGACGTTGAAGTTGATGCAATGGGAACTGGCCGCTGAAATTGGGCAGTACGTTGAACGGATCCGCAGCTGGGGGTATCAGCATGTGCGTGTTCGACAGCTCTCGTTTAACCGCCAGGAAATTTGCCTGGTAGCTCTCAAGAGTCGTGCTTACCGTCGACGGCTGCCGGGCGCCAACCGTAAGACAAAACGGGGGCGCAGTAAGTCCAAGAAGCCTGCGGCGGATGCGACCGATTCCTAGTTCCCGATGCAGTACAAGAACTTGTCGGAACGGATCAGCAGCTGGTTGTTGTGGACGATGGGACAGGCATTGGTGCGACTGGATTCTTTACTGAAGGCATTGTGCGACAGTAACTTGAAGGCAGGTTTCGCATCCATTACGTAGGTCCCGTTGTGTTGTGAAACACAGAACCATTTTCCATCCGCGATGATCGACGAGGAATATACAATTCCCGGTCGAGGTTCCAGCCGCTGCTGGAATTTAACTTCACCCGTCTTGGCATCCAGGCAATTGGCAGTCCCGGAGCGTTCATGCACCCAGTAGAGGTGACCCTCAAAGTAGACGGGGGAGCAAACATTGGATCCCTTGTTCGTTTTCCAGACCAGGTGGCTGTCGGTTACGGTACCACGTCCGCCGGCTCGCACGGCTAGGGCGGTATTTGAGCGGCCACCGATGGCATAGACGATTCCTTCGTGTGCCACGACCGTTGGGCAGATATAACCGCGGTCGGGAATGCCGTCACAGTCCCACAGCTCTTTTCCCGTGGCCGGATCGAAAGCGAGAATTTTTTGGGGGATCGAGAGGACTAACTCCGACTTGCCGTCAGCGAGGGTGACTATCACGGGTGAGTTCCAACAACCGCGAATTCCGGTGACTCCCCAGACTTCTTTGCCCGTTGTTTTGTCAAAGGCAACCAGGGCCTGGCTTTCCACACTGGCATTTACGATGACAAGATTCTTGTGCAATAACAGCGAACTTGCCGAACCCCAGCCACGAGTGCCAGTGCCAACGGTGGCGCGCCAGACTTGCTTACCTTCCAGGTCCAGGCAGTAGACGCCCGACTTGCCGAAAAAGACGTAGAGATGTTTTCCGTCGGTCGCCGGAGTACTGGAACTGTAGCCATGCCAGCCATCGTTACCGCGGCGGTACGCCGATTCGGGGAGTTCAGGTTTGAACTCCTTAGACCAAATTTGCTTGCCTGTTTTACGGTCGAGGCAAACCACGTGGCGCATCAGTTTTTGCATGTCGCCAGGATTTTCCGCTGTCGCAGCGTAGCCGCTATAGCAGGTCACGTAGATGCGGTCGTTGAGTATGATCGGGCTGGATGTTCCCAAACCGGGTAAGGTTGTTTTCCAGGCGATGTTCTTGGTTGCGTCCCAGCTATTGGGCAAGTTCTCTGCCGTCCCTACTGCTGAACTACCAGGACCTCGAAATTGGGTCCAATCTGCCGCTGGCAACAGGCTGGTCGAAGAATACGAGGCTATGACCGATAAGACGATGATTTGTAGTGATCGACTCGACATCAAGATGTTCCTTCTGAAAACGCTAGGGAATTGGAGTTTGGGGGTTCGGCTGCCAGCGGTCCATTGTGACCTGAATAGATCAGCAATTGCAAGGACCATTCGCCGTTGCCGGAGAGTTCAACCGCTGCGGCCAATGATATAGCGGTGCGGATCGACTTGCTCTCGCAGGATTTGCAGTTGCTCGGCAGTCGGGAGGGGTGTTTCTTGCAGCGGTTGCTGGAGGGTTAATTCAAATCCAGTGCGGGCTTCTACTTCCGACAAATCAACTCCTGGATGCAATAACTCGACTTGCATGCGTTTAGTTTCCGGATGGAAACCGAGAACGGCTAAGTCGGTGATTACCTTGTAGGGTCCTCCACCGGCTGGCAGGGCCGCTGCTTCCCGCGCCCCCGGTCCGTCCAGGTAGCCGGGCGTGGTGATGAAGTCCAGCTTGGGAACAAAGCGACGGCGGTCATGGGGAGTGATGACCAGGATGCGCCAGCACAAGGATCCCAGGTCGTTCGCCCCACCGCTGCCTGGCAAGCGGACGTCCGGGTGCTGGTAGTCGGAACCGATTTGGGTGGAATTAAGGTTGCCGAAGGGGTCAATTTGAGCGCCGCCCAGGAAGGTGTAATCGACCAGGCCGCGCTGGCAGGTTTCCATGATGTCCGTCATGCTGGTGGCGAGCAAACCACGGTAAAAGGTCCTGGAGTCGCCGACGCTAATCGGCATCCGCGGTAGCAGTGGTCCGACGCCGCCCGCTTCGAACATCAGCATCAGGTTTGGTGCCGTTGTTTTCTGAGCCAGCATGGCAGCGGCACAGGGAGCCCCCGTGCCGATCACCACCAGGGCATGGTCTTCCAGGTAACTGGCGGCGGCGCAGATCATCATTTCGGCAGGTGTGTAGTCTAAAGACGTCATGAGGATGAGGGTGGTGCCTCGATTTCGGGGAAATTTTCCAGTTGTTGCAGTTGCTGCTGGCGACTGGCACCGCCACTGAGTTGCAAGTAGGTCGCGAAGTCATCGATACCAAAGAGGTGTCGTTCGAGGAAGGCCAGGTGAGCAGCCGGGTCTTTTTCTACCGTTAGCCACTCTTGGAGATGCTCTTCGTCGGAGTAGTACTCGTAGGGCATATTGCCGGGGTAGCTGCCGAAGGGAACTTCGCAAACCGCGTCGACGCAGTAGTAGGGAATCGTGGTGGCCGTAGGGTCTTGCCGGATCTGTTCGGTTTCGATGATCCGTTCACAGCTGACGATCAGTCGTTTTGCACAGCGTGCCAGGTGCCAGTCAGAAACCGAGGTGCCTCGAATCCGACAGTTACCAAAAGCGTCTGCCTCGTGCACGTGAATCACGGCCACGTCTGGCCAGAGGGCTGGTACGACGATCATTGGCTGTCCGGTAAAGGGGCAGACAACGCTTTGCGCGGCGCTGTAACGAAGCGTATCGGTCCCTCCCAGCGTGCGGACTGGCAAAAAAGGGATTCCCATGGCCGCTGCCTGAAAACGCAGTGCTAGCGTGTAGTTGGTCCATTCGCACAGTTGAAGTTGACCACTTTCAACAACCCGGCGGCCATGGGCAGAGAGGCCGCGGGCTTCCAGGCCAATCACGTAGGCGATATCGACCTGTTTCAACAATTGTCCTCGACCGGTATTGTTGCCAGCGCAGAGGATTTGAAAGTCGTGGGTCGCCGTGTGGCCGGCGAATCCTAGATCTTGGCGTCGCTGGCGGACGATCTCGTGCAGCACTGCAGTGGCAATCCGGTCGCCTCCAAAGCCCCCCGAAGCCAGGTAGTCTCCATCCTGAACAAATTGACTGACGGCTGCGGGAACCGACATGACTTTGTCGACCAGGCTCTTGGACTTGTTGCGGAAGGTGGCCCGCGCGGCCTCGCAATCCGGAGATGAAAAGAGTGGGCCTTCTCCGCGTGGTGGGCCGGATGATCGGTTACTCAAGAGAGATTTCTCCACCTGTGGGGTGCCGTACGCTTCAACCGTCACTCCCTAGCACAACGGGGATGTCCAGCTTGCGTCGATTACGAATCACCGTGATGGTTACCTGGTCTCCCGGTTTCTTACGGTCGATCAACGTTAAGAATTCATCGACGGTAACAATCTTCTGCTGGTCAACGGCCACGATCAGGTCTGCCTGGCTTTGATCAAGCCGTGTTTCATCGAACACGAAGGGACCACGGCGGTGTTGACGTCGCAGCAGTCGAAATCCCTGCAGGCCGGCCTGTTCTGCTGGTCCGCCCGGTGTCATGCGGGCAATCATCAGTCCCCGGTCAGTCTGGTAGACACGGGTGATGCCAATGTCGGGGCGGGTAATGTGGCCGTTTTGAATCAGTTCCGGAATGACACGCTTGATGGTATTGGCGGAAATCGAGAAACCGACTCCCGTATTCTCTCCACTGTGACTGGCAATAGCCGTATTCATCCCAACGAACTGGCCGGCTGAATTAAGTAAGGGGCCGCCCGAATTTCCCTGGTTTAAGGCGGCATCGATCTGAATGATTGATTTCATCGTCCGACCGTTTCGTGAAGGCAGCGTGCGGTTCAGACTGCTGATGATCCCTACGGTCAAAGTCCGCTCGAGACCAAAAGGATTACCAATCGCGAATATCTTTTGACCAATTTTTAGCTGGGCCGAGTCTCCCCAGACAATCGGCTGGAGTCGTTCCACGGGCGCATCAATGTGCAATACGGCAATGTCGTTGAGAGGATCCTGGCCGACCAGTTCGCCCGTGTAACTCTGTCCGTCATGCAAAGTGACCTGGATTTGACGGGCGCCTTCGATCACGTGGTAGTTGGTCAAGATGTGGCCCTGACGATTCAAAACGGATCCTGAGCCAGATCCTTCCATCGATGTTTCAAACAACAGCAACGTCCCACCCGGCAGAGATCGGGTGGTGATGTGCACCACGCTTTGATTCACCGCCTCGTATACACTGATATTGTTCTGTTCCTCGGAAGTCAGTTGAGGAGCTGCCACGGGTGCGGCTGCCCTGTTCTGTGCGATGGCCTGAGTGGTGGGGGATGAGACTTTTTGAGAAACTGTCCAAACGAGCGTTGCTGGCAGTAGAGAAACCAGACAGATAAACCAGAATCGTGGCATGTGGAAATCTCCCCAATGAGCACGACAGACCAGGCTGCCGCGAAGGTGGTGACTGGAGACCAAGGAAGGTTCCTTTACGCTGCTGACCAACTGTCCTTGGTGTCTCTGCAAGGCCGAAACGCGATTCAACTGGGAGCCATTGTGCCAGAAAAAGCCGTTTTGCTTCTAGCCGAGTTGTGGGCCCTATCGATGGGCGACCAGCGGTGACTCAGGAGTCGAGTTTTTTGCCCCTACAGGCCTGATGATCGTTGTATTCGCTTCCCAGATGAGTCTCCGGGGAAGGATCGGATGGCCCAAACAGGCAGTTTTTCGAATCGTTTATGACGAGTCTGTGGCGCATAACGACTGGAGCGGGCCGGGGCTGTAACTTGTTAGAAATAGACTTTTTGCGTTCGTTTCCTAATTGGGATTTACGTGGCCAGAGTGCCGATACTAGAATCAAGGTCCTGAGGGGCTTTCGGGGGCGAAAACCCCCTCTTTAGAGTGGTTCTTGGTAGAGTTTTGCTTCTCGGGAAACCTTACCGAAAGCACCTATTTTGTAAGTTTTTTATAGCAATTATCGGCCTTTAGAAATAGAATGAAGAGAATTGAATAACAGGCGAGTTTTGATGTTGCACGCTGTCGAGTCGGAACGGAGCAGAGCGCAACAGGGCTGATCTTTGTACCGGAACAGAGGGATTGCCCGATCATCATTCTCTTCCGTGCTGGGAGTATTGGATTATGCGTTTACGCAGTCAGGTTAAGCATTGGGTTTGTCTGCCGTTGGTATTGATGTTGGTAACGGCAACGATCGCGGCTCCACCTCAAGAGGGTGCGGCTCCAACAGCCCAACTAAGAACTTTTGCGAAGCCCTCTGGCGAGACTTTTTTTGCACTGTCGTTGAAACCGAACGTCGTGGTCAAGCCGGTGGCGGCTCACGATGTGTTGGTGTTATTTGACACCTCGGCTAGCCAGACAGGGTTGTATCGTCAGGACAGTTTAGCTGCCTTGGAGACGATGTTAGCAGCTTTTCCTGAGACGGTTCGCGTCCAACTGATGGCGATAGATCTCGACGCAACTCCGCTAACCAAGGGTTTTGTAGCAGCGGGTGGAGCGGAGATGAAAGCAGCTTTAGGGCAGCTAAATCGGCGGGTCCCGTTGGGTTCGACGGACATGGCGATTGGTTTGCGTAAGGCAGTTGGCACCTTTGCTGGTCCAGCCCAGCGAGGTCGTTCTGTGGTCTACATAGGCGACGGGATGAGCAAGGCCAATTTGTTAGCCAAAGACGAGTTTGGTGGGTTGGTGAACGACCTGCAAAAGGCTCGTATTTCCGTCTCCAGTTTGGCCATTGGTCCAGAGCGAAACGTCCATCTGTTAGCGGCAGTTGCTAACCAGACCGGTGGCATGGTTCACATTGATAGTGACGAAAATGGTTCCGCCCAGCAGGCGGGAATGAATATGGTACAGGCCTCCATGGGCACCGTTCTATGGCCCACCTCCGTGAAGGTATCGGATGTGGTTAGTGAACGGTTTCCTCGAGCCGCATCGCCGTTACGTTTAGACCGAGACACGGTCTGGTTAGGAACGTTGCAGGCGGGTGAAGCAACGTGCACGGTCGAGATGTCAGTGGAAGTTGCTGGCCAGCCATTGCAGATGAAATGGCAAGTTGCCGTACCCAAGTCTCACGAGGACTACGGATATTTACCCCAGCTGGTCGATTTGGCACGTGCCGATGGTGGCGTGAGTTTGCCGACGCTTGGCTCCCAGGGACTGGCTTTTATTGGCCGTATGATGCGTGAGAACGGCGAGGGTTTGGCCAAGTTAAGTCTGCATGCCCTTCGTTCCGGTGATCTGCGTGGTGCCCACCGTGTCGCCAATCTGGCCTTAAAGAACGACCCCGGCAATCCCCAGGCAACCGCCGTCCGGCAGGCGGCCAGGCGGCAGCACCGGGATCGCTTGGCAGCCACACCGGTAGGTTTGAACCAGCAAGCACCGGCTCAAGCAGCTCCGGCCGCTCAGCCACCGGCGGCAGCGGCCCAAACAGGAGCAGAACCCGCCTTGAAGCTGGGTGGTGGAGCGGACGATGGCGTGCTGCAGTCGGGAGGCGATAACCGCTTTTCTGGACTGGAAGAATCAGGTGATTTCCTGGACAAAGTCCAGTATGATCGCAGAGTTTTAGCAGGAAAATTGACGGTTCAGGTAGAAGCGGACTTGAATCGAGCCCGTGATTTGCTGGGCCAGGCCCCGGACCAGGCGATTCAGGTTTGCAAGAGTGCCTCGGGGCTGGTGAAACGTGCAGTGAACGTGGCACCGGATATCCGACAGGCACTGGAGCGCCGTATTGAAGCAATGATTCACGAAGCCAGGGCCCGCAAGCCTGGTGTTGATGAGCAGCGTCGATTGCGAGAACAACGAGTGGCTCAGGCTGCTGAGCTGGTAGAAATTGATCGCGAACTTCGTCGCGAGCAGGAGTTGGTCATCAGCCTCATGAAGAAATTCAATACGCTGATGGATGAAGAAAAATATCTGGATGCGGATTCGCAGCTTGCCAAGGTAGTGGAAGAAATGTTGCCCAACGATCCGACACCGATAGCAGCTGTCTGGATGGCAAGATTTACGCGTCAGATTCGGGGCATGGAGAAGTTTCGAGATTTGCGACACAAGAATTTCGCGGATGTGTTGTACGAAGTGGAAGAGGCGTTGATTCCGTTTCCTGCCACGCCGCCGATCCTCTATCCGGACGCCGAATTCTGGCATGAAATTACACAGCGTCGCAAGAAATATGCTTCCATGGATTTGAAGGGAAGCAACCCAGCGGAACAGAAGATTATGGATTCGCTGGATGATGAAACGGTGATGGAATTCTTCGATGTTACGTTGAAGGAAGTGATCGATCAAATTGCAGACCGACACAAGATTCCGATCTGGATTGACGAGCAGGCGCTTGATGAAATCGGTATGGGAACCGATACGGCGGTGAATCAGAGTCTCCGTGGTATTAGCCTGCGGTCCGGCTTGAAATTGACCCTCGGCAGCCTCGGGCTGACTTATGTCATCAAAGATGAAGTCTTGAAGATTACCACGCCAGAACAGGCCGAAACCGAATTAATCACCCGTGTTTACCCGGTGGGTGACCTGGTGTTGCCGATCATGACTGGCAGTAGCCCGCTGGGTGGTGGCGGCATGATGGGCGGCATGGGCGGCGGCCAGGGTGGCGGCATGGGTGGCGGCATGGGCGGCGGCATGGGCGGCGGCATGGGTGGCGTAGGAGAAGCTCTTGGCGGTGCACTTGGTGGTGGAGAACAAGGCGGAGGAGCTTTAGGCGGTGCTATGGGCGGCGGTGAAAT
>JAYGDG010000735.1:0-3301 GCA_046583015.1 Pirellulaceae bacterium
GCCGCGTGCTGTACAATGTAATGCTGCCGTCAACTTCCAAACACCAACTTGTCGGGAGCCGTTCCATTGATTCAGCTTGTTGAATGCAAGAAAAACGTGCCCAGCGGGACGATCGTCATTAACCGTCCTGACAAGCGTAACGCCCTCTCGCGTCATTGCATGCTGCAAATAAGACAGGCCCTGGAAGATTTTCACCAGGAGCGCAGTGTACGAGCGGTCATTCTAATCGGTGCCGGAGAAGCGTTTTGTTCCGGCATGGACTTGCAGGAAATGCAGGAGACCAACAATGAGCAGGACCCGCTTGCGCAGTGGCACGAAGATGCGCAGCAGTACAAGCAGCTGGTGGAAGTCATGCTGCGGTTCCCCAAACCACTGATCGCGGCCGTCAATGGCCCGGCAGTCGCAGGTGGAGCCGGACTGGTGTTGGCCTGCGACCTGGTCGTCGCTGCCAAAAGTGCCACGCTCGGCCTGCCCGAACCGCAACGTGGGCTGGTTGCCGGGCTGGTCGCCCCGCTGCTCAACTTTCGACTCGGGGCCAGTCGGGCGGCTAACATGCTGCTACAAGCGCGCCATTTTTCGGCCGAGGAAGCGCTTCAAATGGGTGCCTTCCATGAACTAGTCGATGACGAACTGGTCTGGGCACGGGCCCATGAACTGGCTCAACAAGCGACCCAGTCCGCCCCCGAATCACTGCAACTCACGAAGCAAATGCTCAATGAAACGATCGGCGAGAATCTCTTTATGCAGTTGAACATCGGGGCGGCTGCCAGCGCGGCGGCCCGGACCACCGATGCGGCTCGCGAAGGACTCCAGGCATTCCTGGAAAAACGACAACCTGACTGGAAGTAACAGCAGCGACCTGCCGGTCGACTAAAACAACGCTGCCTGGCGTAACTGATCCGCCGTCAAACGCCCGTCGTGTAATGCCGAAGCGACCAGCGCTGCGCTGCAGCCATGTTCAGCCAGTCGTTTCAAGTCCGAGAGCCCGCGAATACCACCACCGGATATCCACTGAACCTGCGGATGGACACCGCTCAGACGCTGGCACAATGCTTCCACCGGAGTTCCCTGGTCCATGCCGACCGCCGCCAGGTCAAGGACAATCAACCGTTCAAACCCAATCTCCACGGCCCGCTCTGCAATTTGTTCCGCATCCAAGCCTTGCCAGGGAGCCGCCTCGGTCAACGGGATTCCTTGCTTCAAGTCCAGGCTAAAAATGGCCCGTTCGCTGCCCAACTGATTCCATAACTTCTGCAACGTCTCGGTATCGGGAACCGATTCCAGGCCAATGATCACGCTGGTCAATTGCGGTTGCTGTTGAGCATACCGACTCAATTGCTCGGCACGTGACAAGTCTCCAACTCCTGCATCAAGCCAGATATCAAGTCCCGTCGCGCTAATCTGATCCAGAGCCTGCCAGTTGGGTTCCTCTCCGGCAATGGCATCCAGGTCTGCCACGTAGACGGTGTCGACCGGTAATTGGGTGGCAAAGGCAGTTGCTACGGCCGTGACTGTGGCAGCCGAAGCCAGCAGACTCTGAACGGGCTGGTAGGTTGAACGTTTTCCGGCGACTCCCCGGACAACTTCTCCATCTTTCAAGTCAATGACGGGCAGAATTTGCACAAGTCGCTTTCCAGAGGCAACAAAGCAGACGACTAACCAGCAGAAAGGAAAAGGCGTTATCGCAATGGCAGCTTACAGCGGGAAGTCTTCTTCAGCTGCCTGTTTCCCGTAGATCGGCATGTGGCGATAGTACACTTCCAACATCATGGTCGCCATCGAGGTGCTATAGAGACGGCCAGCACGTTTTCCATGTCCGCCGTTAAAGAACCAGCTGCCGTTCATGTGCCCGTTCTTGCTCTGTGATTTTACCAGCTGGTCACGCATCTTGACGTTCCACTTCTCCCAGTGTTCGCCGCCAAAGTGCCGCATCACTTGCGTCGCGTAGTAATTGTAATACATGTTGTTCGGGCTGGGTCCCATCTTCGACAGGCGCTGCACACCGCGTTCTAAAGCTGGTTCATCCTTTTTCCAGCCCAGGTACATTCGGCACAGCAGGCCAACGGCTGTCGTCGCACTACCATTTGCTGGTGTGGTATAGCCATAAGCAGCACCACTATCCGACTGCACTGAGTCCAAGAATCGATAGGCACCCTTAATCGTCCCGGGGGGAACCTGCAGATAAGCCAAGTGGCCACTCTTGAGTGCCATCAACTGCCAGCCCACCACCGACGTATCACCAGGTTGCTTCGCTTTGTAACGCCAGCCACCACCGACAGGATCCTGGGCATACACGATGTAATTCAAAGAAGCTTGTGCCGGCAGCCGCAATCCCTTGTCCTGCGTCATGGCAAATGCTTCACACAACGTAATCGCACAAAGCCCATGGGAATACATGTTCCCACCTGGATCACTGAGAGCACCGTTGGCTTTCATACTCGTCATCAAAAAATACAAGCCTGCTTGTACGTTTTTCTTGTACGTACCTTCTGTGTGCGTTTGGCCAGCACCCAGGAATGGTAACAGGGCCATCGCCGTAGCGCCGTTGACAGCGTTTACCGTTCCCTTGTCTCCGCAACGCCCCTGGCAGGCGCCGAGGGTATGATCGAAACTCCAGCTGCCATTGGGATTCTGGTGTTCGGCCAGCCACCGCAAAGCACTCGCTACCGCCGCTTCACTCCCTTTCGAGCCACCGAACTTGACGACCATCTGGTCGCGTGCCTGTTCTCCACGCCCTTCAAATCCAGAGCCTGTCACGTTACTGGTATTGCTCAACAAATCGGACTTGGGAGCTGCCTTGTCGGCAAACTCCTCCAGGCTAATCTGTGCCGGCGGCGCCTCGACATCATCGGCTACCTCAATCGGCTCAACTTCCTTGGGCTCGGTTTCCGTGGTTACCTGCGGAACAACATCCATCTGAACTTCGCTAAGATCCAGCGGTTCAATATCGGGCTCGTCGAGCGGCTGCTCGAAGATCTCTTCCATGTTGTTTTCGTTGTCGACAGTCAGCACATTGGTCTGCTCCGGTTCCATCGGCAAGACCATCAGACCCAAAACCATCAGCAGGATGGTATGCAAGACGAGACTGACCACCCAACTGGGAGCCGCATTAGTCAACAGGAAGCGGCGACCACTGCGCGGCTCATCACCATCGTGTTGCGATCCTTCCGCCTCTGCCTGCTGAGAACTCTTCGCCTCTGCCTGCTGAGAACTCTTCGCCTCTGCCTGCTGAGAACTCTTCGCCTCTGCCTGCTGAGAACTCTTAGGAACCGTCGCCGCTGCTTGCTTCGCTTTCCTGGAC
>JAYGDG010000737.1:0-6255 GCA_046583015.1 Pirellulaceae bacterium
GGCTGGTGGAATCTCGATTTCAAGAATCGTTAATGATCACTTGAAATCCTGTGCTATTTCAAAACCAGGTCCCGAGCAATCACGTTAACGTGAAAACTCGGGACCTTTTTTTGTAACGGCTCGGATATTTTCCGCTGCCGCCTCTTACCAGGTGCCCCTGCTAGCAGCAGCGGTGCTGGCAACTGCTCTTTTCGGCTCTGAGAACAAATCGCGTGAATTTACCCTACAACCGGAAAAACCCGCAAGTTCATCCCAAATTGACACGATAAGGAAGACTAGTATTCGGCCGGATCTGGCCGAACAGATGGCAAGCGGTTGTTCCATTTATGCCCTAAGGGTTCTGGTTCATGAGTAACAAATCACTACGCGGCATTCTGACGGTACTTGTTTTGTCTGGCCTCTTCATGAGCACTGGTTGCCTTGTGAATTCTGGTCCTCAAATGGGAGTCCTGGGGGTGCCGATCCCCGTTAGTCCAATGATCCAGGTCAACAAGGAAAACGAGTTCTGGGAACATGAGCGTTATGGTCGTGTGCCGATCCTCGGCCCTTTGACGGCGGGTGGTCCCACGGCCGCACTTGATGAACCGAGCGACGATGAGGTGATGATTGCCCTCGAGCATGCGGATCCAGTTTCCGGTGGCATACCTTTCTTGCATGAACGGCAGCGGGACAACGTACGAATTATCAAAGAGAAATTGGCGGATTACATTGATCCGCCGCGTGTAATTCCGCTTATCGGACCGGCCCAGTTGCATCATTCTCACTGGAAATGCACGGTCTTCTACACCGAATTGATTCACGTCGGTTGGCCCTTCCCGCATACAATTCGGGATGAGGAATCGTCTGAAGTGATCTACATCGATCACAACCATTTCCATATGGTTGGCAATGTTGACACGGGCCCGACAACGACTTACTAATGGCACGCCCTTAAGTTGCTGCCATGGCGACGTAGAAACCGTGATACACGGAAGTATCACGGTTTCTTTTTTTGGCTGGCCTGTCTAAGCGAACAGCTCCGGATTAATTTTTCCTTCGCCGTCGCGGGTGACGTAAAACGGCCGGCTTTCTACTTCGCAGGCCAACTGGGGAGAGCTTCCACGGGCGTGATCAAGGGAAGCATGTAGATCTTCGATTACGACCCGGCTAAGGAAACCGGCAGAATCTCGGAGAAAACCCTGGTTTTCACTATTTTTACAGTCTCCATCCCTCCGGATCAGCTAAGAATCGGTCATCTCGTCGGAGCCGTTTGGCCGATAATTGACTACGGATCCTTAGCGCGCGGTACTGTTCTACAGAGACCACGTTTTTGCCATCCCGGGTTTGCTGGTGGTTTGCTAGCGAAAGTCGCTGACAACCGCCTGTCCTGTTTCATGCTGCACAAGGAGGTGCTGCCGAAATGGCCTTATTAATTGGGAAATTACCCGCCAGTCAGCGTGACGCTCGTTCTGTACTGCGTGGTTTACTGCTGTTGGCGGTGATTGGCTGCTTGATCTGGAGCACCCAGGCGTTGGCCCAGGCGCCGGCAGGGGACGACCAGGTGGCCAGTGAGGCGGCGAGTTCGCCGGTCGCTGGTTCCATACCGACTCGCAACCTGCTGAACGCGGTTCGCGATGGTGGTCCATTGATGCTGGCCATTGCCGTCTGTTCGTTTATTCTCTGTGTCTTTGTTTTCGAGCGAGCATCGAGTTTGCGTCGAGGTCGCGTGATCCCTGGTCCGTTTGTGAAACGGTTTGTTCGGCAACTTAAAGAGGGCCAGTTGCAGCGTGACGAGGCACTGGAGCTGTGCGAAAAGAACCGCAGCCCAGTTTCGAACGTCTTTGCCGCGGCTGTCCGCAAGTGGGGCCGCCCGTCGGTGGAGATTGAGCAGGCGATCATCGACGCTGGCGAGCGCGTGACCAACGGATTGCGCCGCTACCTGAGATTGTTTAATGGCATTTCAACGATCAGTCCCCTGTTGGGATTACTGGGGACGGTGGTTGGCATGATTCGCGCCTTTAATGCCATCGTTGTGGCGGGGGCCATGGGCCGGCCAGAATTGCTGGCTGCCGGGATCAGCCAGGCATTGTTGACCACGGCTGCTGGACTGACCGTAGCGATTCCAGCACTCATCGCTTACCTGTTCTTTATTAGCCGGGTCGACCGTTTGATTATCGACATTGATGCACTGGGGCAGGAGATCGTGGAATCGATCTCAGCCGAGGCGTTGAGAGAGAAACAAGGTAAGACCGGCAAGAAAGCTCGGGAGCGTAAAGTCGCCTGAGCTGCAACTATCAACTGCCCCTGGCAGTGGAGTCGAACAGATGCCGTTAAAGACACATATGGATGAGCAACCGGAGCTGAACCTGACTCCGATGATTGATATCGTCTTCCTGCTCATCATCTTCTTCATGGTCACTACCAAGGTCTCGGAAATGGAACGCAAGATTGCTCTGGATGTTCCCCGTATTTCTAATACCGAGGCGCTCTCCCCTGCCCCTCGCAAACGTGTGGTCAATATCCTGCGTGACGG
This sequence comes from Pirellulaceae bacterium, assembly GCA_046583015.1. Lineage (GTDB taxonomy): Bacteria > Planctomycetota > Planctomycetia > Pirellulales > Pirellulaceae > JAZADA01. The sequence continues at coordinate 2,513 of JAYGDG010000737.1, forward strand.
ACGGATCCTGTTGGACCAGGAAGAAGTGACCGTCGAAGAACTGGTGCGACGGCTGAAATTGCAACGCCAGACAGACAGTCGCATGGGTGTGATCGTGCGAGGAGATGCGGATGGGTCGTTTCAGAATGTTGCCACCGTTTTAGGGGCCTGCCGGCAGGCAGGTGTTTCGGATATGGGGATTTCCGTGCGGCCCGCTAATAAACTCAGGTGAACCATGCTCCGCGGTTATTCGATTCTTGCCGAGGCCTTTAATTGGGTCACCTTACCTCACCTCTCCAGGACCTGGTCCCTGGTGATCTGGATCGGCCTGGTTGTCCTGACGATCAGCCTGCTGGTTTTGACGCGGACTCGATGGGGCCAGTCAAAACCGATTTCCAAGTGCATCGCGCTCTCAGTCTTTGCCCACCTGTTGTTGTTGATCTATGCCTATTGCACCCATCTCTGGACCGCCCCGCCGTCGCTGGCCTTGTACGACACATTTCAGATCAAGATCCTTAGTGAAAGTGAAACGGAAGGCAATCCACTGGTGCCAGCGGAACTGACGGCGGCTGGCTCCCTGGAAGAATCGCAGCCCTCAACGTTAGAACCACAACCCTCCGCGGAAGAACTGACCGAAACCGATCCCCAGGAGCCGTTGCCGGTGGAGGCTTCGATTAGTGACCAGCCCCAAGCCGAGCAAGAGCCCCTGGAAGAGCCTCTCCCGGAGCAGCTGGCAGAAGAAGATCCTCCGGCGAACGATCCGTCACCGATGGAAGATGTGGAACCGATGGATCCACCGGTGATCAGCGAGGAACCGGCAGTGGCCGACAGCCAACTGGCAGCAATTGTCTCCAGCCCCGACCCGGCAGATCTCGTGGCCCGTCCCGAGTTAGCGGAGACGGTCTCCGATTTGAACCAGCATGATCCACCAGGAGAGCTCGTTGAAGTGGCCCCGGAGAAACCGGCTCAACCGGTGACGGCACCCTCCTATCGGCGCCCCGAACTCTACCAGTACCGCTACCAGGGGCAGCGACAAGAGATGCTGCAAAAGTATGGCGGCAACGCCCGCAGTGAAGCGGCCGTGCATAGCGCTTTGCAATGGCTGGCCAGACATCAAAATGACAACGGCGGCTGGTCGCCGCGTGTTTTAGAAGGAGGAGTCGAACGTCGCATTGGCGGACACGATCGCAAAGGTGCCGGTAGTGAAGCCGATACAGGTATTACAGGACTGGTCGTGCTGGCTTTCTTGGGAAGTGGGCACACCCACTGGGAAGGAATGCATCGGCGGGTCGTGAAACAGGCTGTCGAGTATCTGGTCAGGCAGCAAGCCCAGGATGGAAACTTGGCCGGGGCAGCCCGCCTTTTCGCTCGCATGTATTGCCATAGCATGGCAACCCTGGCAATCAGCGAAGCGTATGCCATGACGGGCGACCCGCAACTGACACCGGTCGTCAAGCGGGCGGCGCGTTACACGATTTGGGCCCAGCATCCGAGCTCGGGTGGCTGGCGTTACCAACCGGGTGACCGAGGGGATACGAGTCAGTTCGGCTGGCAGGTGATGGCACTCCGCAGCGCCCAGTTCGCAGGCGTTGAGATTTCAGCAACCACCAGGCAATTGAATACCCGCTTTCTGCGCAGCGTGTTGCACGGCAAGGCCGGTGGGTTGGCTTCCTATCGACCACTGCAACAGGCATCCCGGACGATGACAGCCGAAGCACTCGTGTGCCGAGCTTTCCTCGACTGGCCACGTAACGAGGCAGCCATCCAGGAAGCGGTCCAGTTCGTCATGGGTGAATTGCCTGGCAGCGGCAAGAAAAACTTTTACTACTGGTACTATGCTTCGCTTGCCTTGCACCAGGTCCAGGGCCCTCATTGGCAGCGCTGGAACCAGGCCCTGCAGCGGGAGTTACTGGGGTTGCAACGGCAGCAAGGAGAGCAGGCGGGCAGCTGGGATCCGGACACCGTCTGGGGAGCCTATGGAGGCCGTGCTTACAGCACGGCCATGGCGGCCCTTTGCCTGGAAGTCTATTACCGTTATCTGCCCCTCTATCAGTAGGGGTTCGCTGCCGCGACTCCTAGCTTCTCCAACTGGCTTAATCGCTACTGGTAGGGGTGGAAATAGCGTAAAACACCGCGTTTCACGGGTCTTGAAGCTGTGCCGGTTTGACACCTCAGGCCGGGTCGGTAGAATAATATTCGTGTTGAAACACCCGACGAATCTTTTGGTTTTAGGGTTCGCACGAGTTGGTTCTGGTGAAGCCCATCTGGGCGACAACCCGCTTTCGCCGCTCGTTTGCGTGACGAGTTACCGTCCTACCTTTATAGCGAGAGCGATGCAATGACTTTCTTGTTTGCCATAGAGCCTGTGTTGGCGTTCGGTCCCGGTCCCTGGGAGATGATGATGATCATGGGCGTCATCCTGCTGTTGTTCGGGAGTGCCCGTTTGCCCAGTCTGATGAGAAACTTGGGCCGAAGTGCTGTCGAGTTCAAAAAGGGTGTCCACGGGATCGAAGAGGATGTTGATCAGGCTGCCAGCGATAGTAGCTCTGAGTCGGCGAAAGAGTCGGCGAAAGAGTCGACAGAAGAGTCGACCGAAGAAACGACCGAATAGGCCCTGGCGGTGATTGTTTGCAACAAGCTGGCCGCGACAGTGGATTTTCTATTGACGATGCTGGCCTTGTCACTGCCGAGGCAATAAGTAACCAACTAACAATAAGTACAAAGGTTGAATTCGCATGATGTTTGCATTGGTTGGCATGGGACCGGTGGAGATGATGATCATCGGAGCCATTGCCGTGATTCTGTTTGGCTCCAAGTTGCCGGATGTGGCGCGTTCGATGGGTAATAGCTATCGCGAATTCCGTAGCGGTTTGAGTGACTTTCAATCGCACACCAATGTCCCGGACTACCCAACGAATGACGCCTCTTCTTCCTCGACTGCCACGGATGAATATGACGAGTACGATGACGCCACGGCCCCCAAGTTCTCACCGCCGCCGACCGATTCGACCGATGAGGGTGAACAAGCGGATGACGATGCCAGTCCTCTCGAGCAGCCCGTCCAGCAGGATATGGCGGATGCTGGTGAAAATGAAGAAGCGGACTGAGAAGCAGGTTTTGGCTTGAAGCGGAGGGCGAAGCAAGTACATTAAGGAGTTGGTTAGCGCCGGTGCCAGTGGCGCACCGCGCTGACCAGAATTCTCGGGCATATAGCTCAGCTGGTCAGAGCACTGTGTTCACATCGCAGGGGTCGCAGGTTCGAATCCTGCTATGCCCACTCGAGAGCCTCTGCTTGCAGAGGCTTTTTTGTTTCCGCTGGTAGCAGTTAGCAATCAGTAATCAGGCCGAGGAGAATAATCCATGACGTGTTATCGACTTTCCGCTGGCAAACACCTGGTAGCGGTCGGCTGCCTGCTGGCGGTCGTGCTGGCTGCTACGCAAAACATCCTGGCTGACGACGAAGCGGCCAAAAAACCACGCTTTGATCCGGTCGTCAAGAACATCGAGGGCTGGAATGTGGACGTCGATCCGGCCCTGCTCGAGGGGAAACATCGTGAAGCAGGTACGGTCGCCTTGCAGATGCTGGCCAATCACTTGCAGCGGATCAAGGTCCTCGTCCCCCAGCCTCAACTGGGCAAGATGCAGGCCGTCGGGATTTGGATCGAGCGGGCCCACCCGGTCCTGGGGAACATGCAGTACCATCCTGGTGCTCGCTGGTTGAAGGATCATGGACATGATCCCCGCCTGGTCAAGAAAGTTCATAT
>JAYGDG010000748.1:0-9923 GCA_046583015.1 Pirellulaceae bacterium
AGTATTCAGGCCAGCCGTCCATGTCCTGCGGATGGGATGCTGCCAGGTGCTGGATGTCCCCCAGTTCCCCCTTCTCGTACATCTCCTTGATAAACAAGTATTCCCGGCTATAGACGACCGTCTCGGCCATCATGTATTTCAAGCCCGTTTCCTGCACCTTTTCAACAATCTGGCGGCACTCATCAATCGTCGTCGCCATCGGTACGGTACACATTACGTGTTTGCCGGCGTCCAGCGCCTTGAGCGACATCCAGGCGTGATCCTCGATGGGAGAATTGATGTGTACATAGTCGACCGTCGGATCAGCCAGCACGTTGTCGTAGTTCGTGTAGCGATTCTCGATCCCGAACTGGTCACCCGTCTTGTTTAACTCGGCTTCGTTGCGACGACAGATGGCATGCACGCAGGCATTGGGATGACTCTGGTAAATGGGAATGAACTCCGCGCCAAAACCCAGACCAATCATCGCGACATTGAATTGTTTATCCGACATACTGCTTCTCCAAGAAATCGAACCGAGATATCCAACAGAGGAATCTTTATCGTAATGAGTACAGAGGACCGGCACCAGTCGCGAGCGGGCAAATTATCAGACCACTGATCACTCAAAACCGCCTTAGTGAAAACGGTGCCGGATCAATGCCAGGCGTCGCTCCAGTGATCATCGCCGTGACAATTTTTCCCGTCGCGGGAGCCATCGAAACACCCAGCATGTTGTGCCCGGCAGCCACCAGCACGTTTTCCATCGCCGGGGTGCGATCGATCACCGGCAACCCGTCGTAGGTCATCGGGCGCCACCCATACCACTCTTCCTGGACCGGTTCGCAAACCGGTTGTTGCAGGTAGACCTCAGCTCCGTCCCGAAGTGCCTGCAAGCGGCGAGGATCAATTCGTGTATCGTAGCCGGCAAATTCCATTGTCGAACCGAGTCGATAACCGCTCTGCATCGGAGTTACAGCCACCTTGTGTTCCGGAAACAACAAGGGCCTGGTCGGACATTTTTCGGGACGGGGCATCGTCATCGAATAACCCTTGCCAGGCTGAATAGGAATTTTGCAGCCTAATTGCTTGTTCAACCAGGGAGTCCAGGCACCGGTGGCCACCACGAACACGTCCGCAGCAATGTCACCAGCACTCGTTTTAACGGCCACCGCGCGGCCCTGCTGGCGAACAAAACCCTCTACTTGCTGGTTTTCCACCAGTGTTACACCTAGTTCCGTGAGCACGCGCCGCCAGGCTTGCATCAAGCGATCCGGCCGCAAATGAGCATCCACTTCGTAATACCAGGCTCCGGCCAGTCCTGGCTTGAGTGACGGCTCCATTTCCTCCAAGGCGGCACTCTCAACTCGTTGAGCAGCAAGATCAAAATGTTCCTTCAGCAGTTGGTCGGTCTTAGCATACTTGGCAAACGGCTCCTCGTTTTGATAGACATAGAGGCTGCCTCTCGTTTCCCACTCGCAGTCAGTCAATTCGGCTTCCATCAGGCCACGGTAGAGCGACAAGGAAGTGAAAAGCAGTTCCGCCCGCGGTTTGGCCGCAGCTAACATGTGATGTTTCTTGCAACGGCGGGCGAATTTCCAGAACCAGACCCAGAGCTTCGGATCCCAGCGCGGCTTGATTCGAAAAGGTGCGTTCCGCTGGAACAACGAACGGATCGTCTTTCCCACGGCGCCCGGTTCCGTGAGAGGCAGAGCATGGCTGGGACAGACCAGGCCACAGTTAGCATGGGAACATTGCTTGCCGAATTCACCTGCTTCGACAATTGTCACTTGCCGCCCGCTCTTGGCCAGGTAATAGGCGCAGGCCGCGCCGATCACACCCCCACCGACAATCAGCACCTGGCTTTTCTCGTCGGTCATTGCCGAATTCCTAGTTGAAATGGATCATCGTCGTCAAACAGCAGCGTCGCTTCTGCATTGACGTAGGCCGATCCGGTAATGACTGGGATCACCTGCTCACCCGCTAGTTCCACCGTCGCTTCAAAGAGGCTGCCAACAATACTCTCCTGGCGCCATTGCTGTCCGGGTGACAGCTTGCCATCGGCAAACAGGCAGGCCAGCTTGGCACTGGTGCCGGTCCCGCAAGGGGATCGATCATAAGCGCCACCCGGGCAAAGCACGAAATTCTTGCTATCCGCATCCTCGCGAGTCGGCGGGCCAAACAGCTCGATGTGATCGATTTCCAGTTGATCTTCACCCGTGATACCCTGCTCGGTAAGTGCCTGACGAATTAGCATGGTCACCTGCGTCAATCGGGTCACATTCTCTGGAGCAATCGATTCGCCATGTTCCTTGACCAGGAAAAACCAATTGCCACCCCAGGCAATATCACCAACCACTTGCCCATAGTCCGGCACCTCGATCGCTACATCTTGCCGGTAACGATAGCTGGGCACGTTGCGAAAGGAGACCCGCCCGTCTTCGTGTAGCGTCGCTACCACGTCTCCGACCGGTGTTTCAATACGATGGTCACCCGGTTCAATGCGTTTCATATGAGCTAATGTCGTGATAAAACCGATCATGCCGTGACCGCACATGTGTAAGGTCCCGACGTTATTAAAGAAAATAACGCCCGCACAGGCCTGCGGATTGACTGGCTCACACAAGATTCCGCCCACCAGCACATCGCTGCCACGTGGTTCGTTGACCACCGCACTGCGAAACGCATCATGTTCCTGATTGAAGACCGTTCGCCGCTGGTCCATGGTCCCGCTGCCCAGGTCGGGACCTCCGTCAACGACGATCCGTGTCGGTTCGCCACCAGTATGGGAGTCAATCACTCGAACGTTGTTGTAGGGAGTACTCATGGAGAGGAAAACTTGTCTCGCCTTGCCCTGGTCAATGAACATCCACGAGCGGATCGCCCAGAACTTCCTGGTGGGGTGTAATGCCAAGCCCCGGGTCGGTAGAGGCAGCCAGGCGGCCGTCTTTGCGCTGAGGTGCTCCGTCAGCGGTGCTGACGGTGACATAACTATTGAAGTCCGTCGACGTAAACAGTAATTCTGGCGGCGTGCTATGGGCCAGGTGGGCAATGGCCGCGGTCGTGATATCACCGCCCCAACTGTCTTCAATCGTCATGGCGATTCCCAGCCGACAACAGAGGTCACGGGCCAGGCTGGCACGGGTCAAACCTCCGAACTTGCTGATCTTGATATTGACCACATCCATCGCCAAGTCCGCATGGCCACGTACCAGGACGTCAATCCCGTCAATGTTCTCGTCCAACACAAAAGGATGGTCGGTTCGCCGCCGGATCGACAGGCATTCCTCGTAGGTCAGGCAAGGCTGTTCAATATAGACGTCGACGTCACGGACGCCGCGCACCACGCGAGCCGCTTCATGCAGTGCCCAACCGGTGTTGGCATCGGCCACCAGCTTGTCTCCCTCCTGAAGGATCTCCGAGACCTGCTTGATCCGCTCAATATCTTCATCTGGATTGCCCCCCACTTTCAGTTGAAAGCGGCGGTATCCCTCCTCACGATACTTGGTTACATTCTCTGCCATCGCCTCGGGGGACTGCTGCGAAATGGCCCGATAAAGAACAAAATCATCCTCGTAGCGACCGCCCAGCAATTCACAAACAGGCTGTCCGGTCACTTGTCCCAGGATATCCCAGCAAGCGATATCGATTCCGGACTTTACGTAGGGATGTCCTTTCAAGACCCGGTCCATATGATCGTTGAGCGGTCCCAGTCTCGTCGGATCCCAGCCCAGCAGATGAGGAGCCAGCTCCTGGACGCCGGCCCGCACGCCACCCGCGTAAGCCGGCAGATAGAATGGTCCCAGCGGGCACACCTCACCATAACCAACCTGGCCACTATCGGTCTCCACGCAAACAATCGAACTGTCAAACACTTCCACCGACTTGCCACCTGACCAACTGTAATTGGTTTCGTGCAGTGGCAGGTCAACCTGGTAGACGCAGATACGAGTTATCTTCATAAATACTTCCATTTGGATAAGTACAATTGACCAGCAGCTCTCTTCTAGCAAGCTCTCAGCGTACTGCTGGGGGTCGTTTCATCAGGCATCACGACGCCAGTCAATTTTATCATTGATTGGCTTCGGCTGCCCGCCCGGACGCTCGGGCCAGTCAGATTTTAGGTAACCGACAAAGAACATCCCCAAACAACGATCCAACCCTCCTAACCCAAGGTATTCACGCGTTTCGGGCAGATCGTAAACCGGGGAGCTGGACCAAAAGGCACCTAAACCGAGGGCGGTGGCCGTCAGGTGCATGTTCTGGACCGCGCAGGCCACGGCAATCACCTCTTCTTCCGCTGGAATATTTCCTTCGTGCCGTTTCATTCCCAGGCTAATCGTACAGGGTGAATGGAGCACGTAACTGACCAGCTTCTGTTGTTTCTGTGGGCGAAACTGGTCAGGCTCGGTGTGTTTTTCATACATGTCCGAGAGAAAGCGGGCCAGCGGTTCACGGGCCTGCTCCTGGAAAACCTGGAATCGCCAGGGTTCAGTCAGTCCATGGGTCGGTGCCCAGTTGGCGTTTTCCAGAAGGTTCTGGATCAGCGCCTCGTCGAGTGGTTCGTCCCGATAATTCGGTTCACCGGTCTTGGTGATCGGTTTGATCGTACGGCGGCGGCGCATCAGCTGGTTGACGTCGGTGATGGATAAACTCATGAAGCTAATTCACTCCGAGCCAACAAGACTAGTAGACCGCCATAGACTGGCCTTAAGATCGATTGTAACGGCCTCCAGGCAGCGGGCAAAGCGGCCCGCCTCCGTTAGCTGCCATATCAAGAACTGGCAGCAATGGTTTATACTCAAGGCCACGACTGCGCCCATAGCTCAGTTGGATAGAGCAGCGGACTTCTAATCCGCAGGTCGGAGGTTCGAATCCTCCTGGGCGTACTCACGAAACAGCTCCATAACGTGTTGTTTTAAACGCTTTGGAGCTGTTTTCTTGCGCGACGCTGTCGGTCGCCAGCCGTCGCCAAATGCTCTCTTTTAGTCTGTTTTGCGCCCCAAGCGCGCACAATACGCGCACAAACTAATGCCGGGCCAAAAGGGCTCCGTCAGATCGGGCGGCAGCGCGATCAAGGAGTTGATCGCTGAACGCCCTGGCCACGCTTTTTTCCCTCCGCCAACGTGGCGGAGAGCGAACGACGGCTTAGGTTTACCTGGCTGACAGAGCAGCGACCAACGTTTGCCAGTTGTGCAACGTTGTCTGAAGTTGCCTGGCCATTGCTGACGCACAAGCAGGCAGCGCGTTGCACGTCATTTGTGCAACGTGCACAGCGAAGATAATCAATAGAATTCGTGTTCCTGCTGTCTTCTGTCTTTATTCAAGTAGTTCGATACCTATTGCGTGAACGCCTGGAAGCCCGTCGCAGATCTCTTGGCACAGTTCTTGCATGACTGTTGTGAGGATTGGTTCGCACGGATGTGGAACCATGTTGCTAAAGTATAAAGGAGTTCAACAACGGCGCGTGTGCGCCGTCGACGCGAAGATGTCCTTCGGGTTCCTCTTTCGAACCGCAGTTGAATCTCCAGGCAGGCGGCCTTTGGCATAACAGCCGGTAGGGGCTGCGCGCTCAGGTAGCCCATCCCTCTCCGGCAACGGAAACGTTGGAGAAATGCCAAGGGGCCGAGGTGATGGAGATTCAAAACAAGACGACTGCTCTTTGGAGCAACTTGTTCAGATTGCGGATGCCTCAGATGCGTGCCTTCCACATGTCGTGGTTTGCCTTCTTTCTCTGCTTTTTCGCCTGGTTTGGTATCGCTCCGCTGATGACGGTGGTGCGTGACGAGTTGGGCCTGACGCAATCGCAAATTGGCTGGAGCATTATCGCATCGGTGTCGATGACCGTGATCGCGAGGTTGTTCATTGGTTGGCTCTGTGACCGCATCGGTCCGCGACTGACCTACACCTGGCTGCTGGTACTTGGGTCCCTGCCGGTGATGCTAATTGGCCTGGCACAGGATCCCTGGACATTCATTGTTTTGCGGTTATTAATCGGTATGATTGGCGCGTCGTTTGTGATCACGCAGTACCACACGTCGCTGATGTTCGCACCGAACGTGGTCGGCACGGCCAATGCCACGAGTGCTGGCTGGGGTAACCTGGGAGGCGGCGTAACGCAATTGGCAATGCCGTTGATGTTTGCCTTCTTTGTCGTGGGCTGTGGCTTCGGCGATGCCTGGGGTTGGCGACTCTCGATGGTGGCAGCCGGTTTGGTCTGTTTGCTAACCGGCGTCGCCTATTACCTTTTCACGCAGGATACGCCTGACGGTAACTTCAGCGACCTGCGAGCCGCGGGCAAGATGCCTGTTGGAAAGACAACCGATGGCAGCTTTCTTTATGCCTTCAGGGACCACCGTGTCTGGGCGCTCTCACTAATCTACGGCTGCTGTTTTGGTGTTGAATTAACGATCTGCAATGTGGCTGCCTTGTATTTCAATGATTATTTCCACCTGAGTTTGTTTTGGTCCGGGTCCCTGGCTTTTTTGTACGGCGGCATGAATCTGTTTGCGAGACCGTTGGGTGGCATGATCAGCGACATGTTTAGTGGCAAGCTGGGACTGCGTGGCCGTGTTGTGTGGCTTTTCATGGCGCTGTTTTGCGAGGGCCTGGCGCTGATGTATTTTTCGCAGATGCATCTGTTGCACTTGGCTATCCCTACCCTGATGCTGGTGGCGGTATTTGTGCAGATGTCCAACGGTGCAACGTTTTCAATTGTGCCGTTCGTTAACAAGAAATCTCTCGGCACAGTCGCTGGCATCGTCGGTGCGGGTGGCAACGCAGGGGCAGTCGCTGCCGGTTTTCTGTTCAAAGGTGTCACGGTTTGGCCGACGGCTCTGTTGATCCTCGGCGGCGTAGTTACCGTCTGCTCCTTTTCTGCACTGGCGGTCAGTTTTTCGCCCGAGGATGAAATCGAAGCCCGCAAGGAATTTGCTCGTGCCCTGGCAGGAAAGGGAAACCGGTCAACAGTCGATTTGCAACATGTTTAAGCTGTATCGATTGACAGGGATGGCTCGAACCAAGTTGCCAGGGAATCCTGGTCAGCAATAACTTTGGAGAAAATGAATAATGCAAGTAGCCGGGGAAGCCAGGCTGGATTCGTGGTTGAGCGATTTGCTAGAGGACCAGCAATCGCTTACAGCGGTCGATCAGTTTGCGCAGCAGTACGATATCGAACCGGTTCAGGAAGACGCGAGGTACTATCGAGATCTCATTCCCGTTTCAACGCCCGGAACGGACCAGCAGTATGCCTTCGAAGTCGACTTGGATACCTGCTCCGGGTGCAAGGCGTGTGTGGCCGCCTGCCATTCGCTCAATCCACTGGAGGAGACTGAACTTTGGCGGAACGTCGGGCAACTGATTGGCGGAACCAGTGAGCTGCCAGTGATCCAGCATGTGACCACCACCTGTCACCATTGTATTGAGCCAGCGTGTCTGAAAGGTTGCCCGGTCGAGGCCTATGAAAAAGACCCGCTAACAGGCATCGTGCGGCACTTGGACGATCAGTGCATCGGTTGCCAATACTGCATTCTCATGTGTCCTTACGATGTGCCGGTCTACAGCAAGTCGAAGGGCATTGTCCGCAAGTGCGACATGTGTCATCAGCGACTGGCAGTGGGCGAGGCACCAGCGTGTGTGCAGGGTTGTCCGAACCACGCAATTCGCATTCGACTTGTTGACAAGGAAGCCATCCTTGATGAAAGCGAGGCTAACCTGTTTCTCCCTGCTGCTCCGGAACCTGGTTACACGATACCCACGACCATTTACAAGTCCAGTCGGCCGCTGCCTCGCAACGCACTGCCGGCCGACTATTTTGTGGTCCAGCGTGCGCATTCCCACCTGCCCCTTGTCTTTATGTTGGTGCTGACGCAGATGTCTGTGGGAGCGTTTCTTGTTGAACAGATCATCTACTCGCACCTTTCGTGGTTTCGCAAGGAGGATTCGGAATCCGTCCGACCGCTGCACCTGGCTGCCGCACTCCTGTTGGGTTTGATAGGGCTGGGCGCGTCCGTGTTTCACCTGGGTCGCCCCTTTTATGCGTTTCGAGCGCTGCTGGGCCTGAGGACTTCATGGTTGAGCCGTGAAATAGTCGCCTTCGCTGTCTTTGCCAGCGCCTCCACGATCTACGTGGGCTGCGCGCTCATTGACTGGTTAGGTTTTTCGATCGCTGAGCGTTGGCAGGCAGCCCTCGGCTTGGGCGCCTCGGCGGCTGGCCTCTTGGCCGTTTTCTGTTCGGTCATGATTTATGTCGATACGAAACGACCCTGCTGGACTTTCCCGGCAACTTGCGCAAAGTTTTTCTTGACAACCCTGATCCTCGGCATGCCAACCGCCTTGCTTATTCTACTGGTGGGAGCTGCTACCAGTGACGAGTTAACGGTGAAACTTGTGATGGCCCAGCCTGGGCGGTTGTTGTGTCAAGTACTACTGATCGCCGTTTGCGCCAAGCTGGTGCTGGAAGCGAGTGCCTTAGCGCACCTGAAAGACCGGCAGTACACTCCGCAGAAACGGAGCGCGCTACTGATGACAGGGGAGTTGAGTGTGGCGACCTTGCGACGGTTCTTCTTCGGTGTTGTCGGAGGTATTGTTTTGCCACCCATGCTGGCTGCCAATGGGACAATTGCGGACTCATACCAACCGCTGTTCGTCGGCGCGATGGCCCTGTTGGTGCTCGGTTTGCTCACGATTGGTGAGTTACACGAGAGGTACTTGTTTTTCACGACGTCGATGGCAGCCAAGATGCCGGGAGCCCCTGCCGGATGAGTAGCAACAACCGTGATACCGGGGAACAAACCGCTGTTGAGCAAAAGTCACCGCAAACTGCCTTCTGGACAGCTAAGGATGGACCGCTCACCCAGCAGTTGGTTCTCCAGCCAGGCAAATTTGGTCTGGGTCAGGTGCCCGCGGGCTTACAACCCGACGCGACAACCCAGATGATCTGCGGTTTTTGTTCGACAGGCTGCAGCCTGAACATTCATCTCTGTCAGGGCGAAGCGATCAATCTCACGCCAACCGTGGCTTACCCGGTAAATCTCGGTATGGCTTGTCCCAAGGGCTGGGAATCCCTATCAGTGCTGGATTCTCCCGACCGTGGCACCACGCCGCTGGTACGCCGTGACAAGCAGCTGCAACCGGCCGACTGGCCCGAGGCGATGGATCTTTTTTGCCGCCGTTTCAAGGACATCCAGGCGCGCCATGGTGAGGAGTCGGTCGCCTTCCTGAGCAGCGGTCAGATTACCACGGAAGAGATGGCACTGCTCGGTGCGCTCACCAAATTCGGCATGGGCATGGTCCACGGTGACGGCAACACGCGCCAGTGTATGGCCACGTCGGTCGTCGCCTACAAGCAGTCGTTTGGCTTCGACGCACCGCCCTACACGTACCAGGATTTCGAAGAGTCAGATGTCATTGTCTTGATTGGTTCGAATCTCTGCATCGCCCACCCGATCATGTGGCAGCGGGTCCTCAATAATCCGCACGGTCCAAAAATCATCGTCCTCGATCCGCGGCGAACCGAAACGGCGATGGCAGCCACACAGCACGTCGCCTTGCGGCCAAAATCTGACCTGGCGCTGTTGTATGGTCTGGCGCATATCCTCATTCGCGAAGATTGGATCGATCACCGCTACATCGATGCACACACCTCCGGCTTCCAGGAATTCCGCACGCACGTGAACGCCTTCACTCCTGACCACGTGGCTGCGGTCAGCGGCGTTGACGCTGGTCAACTACACGAAGTTGCGAAAACCATCCAGGCAGGTTCACGCGTTTCATTTTGGTGGACGATGGGTGTCAATCAGAGTTACCAAGGTGTCCGCACGGCCCAGGCAATTATCAATCTGGCCCTCATGACCGGGAACATGGGTCGGCCCGGAACCGGGGCCAACTCGATCACCGGTCAGTGTAACGCCATGGGCTCGCGACTGTTCAGTAACACGACCAAT
>JAYGDG010000782.1:0-10022 GCA_046583015.1 Pirellulaceae bacterium
GCCGCAGGATGGCCAGCGTGCTGAGGGAAATCCGATCCGAGGTCCCCGGGCCCTCTACTATCGCGACCAAACCCTCTGGATCGCTCTGCGGGAAGGCCATAGTGTCTGGCGGCTGGACCTAACCAGCGGAACTCTGCACCATGTTGCCGGGAGTGGCATCAAGGGGTTCGCTGGCGACAACGGGGCTCCCAAAAAAGCCCAGTTCAACGGGCCTAAGGGAATTGCCCTGGGCCCCCAAGGCAATGTCTACGTGGTTGACACAGAGAACCAGGCCATCCGCAAGATCGACTTGCAGAACAAACGCATTACCACCGTTGCCGGACAAGGCCCCGGCCACCGAGGTGGCAAGGGAGACAACGGACCAGCCACCCAGGCAGAATTGGCTCGCCCCCATGGCATCTGCGTGAGTTCCCGGGGGGAAATTATCATCGGAGACACTTTAAACCACCGTGTTCGCATCATTAAACCGTGATATGATGACGGCCGACAAGCAACGTTTTCTTTTGTCCCTTTCTTCAGAAAGCAACCGAACTATGTTTTTCCCTCATCGACTGATCGCTGCAATCGCTTTGCTGGTTTCCAGTTCTCTCCTGCTGCTAACACCTTCATTGCAGTCAGCCGATGTACCTAAACTGCGTGCTGGCATCATTGGCCTCGACACCTCCCACGTGATTGCCTTCACGAAAATGTTAAACGCAGACAATGCTGCCACCGACCTTGCTAAATGCCGCGTGGTGGCGGCCTATCCCAAAGGTAGTCCCGACATCGAATCAAGCGTCACGCGCGTTCCCAAGTACACGGCACAAGTCAAGGAAATGGGTGTCGAGATTGTTGATTCGATCGAGGCCCTGATCGACAAAGTTGATGTCGTGCTGTTGGAAACCAACGATGGCCGGCCACACCTGGAACAGATCCTTCCCGTGCTAAAAGCTGGCAAGCCGGTTTTCATCGACAAACCGATCGCTGGCTCTCTGATCGACGCAGTTGCAATCTTCGAGTTGGCCAAAAAACACAACGTGCCGGTCTTTTCATCCTCATCGTTGCGATTCGGCAAGAACTCGCAAGCCGTACGAAATGGTTCGATTGGAAAAGTCACGAACTGCGTGACGCAAAGTCCCGCAAGCTTGGAAAAAACTCATCCCGATCTTTTCTGGTACGGAATTCACGGGGTTGAATCATTGTTCACAGTGATGGGCACTGGATGCCAAGCCGTCAAACGTGGCAAGACAAAGGACGGAAAGATCGAAGTCGTCGGAACCTGGAAAGGCGGCCACACTGGAACCTTCCGTGAAGGCAAAGGGTACAGCGGCACGGCACAAGGCGAAAAGGGCGAAACGGCGGTCGGTTCCTACGACGGTTATCGACCTTTGCTTGTCGAAATCGTGCGGTTTTTCCGCTCCGGAAAACCACCGGTCGAGGCCAGCGAGACGATCGAAATCTACGCCTTTATGGAAGCAGCCGACGAAAGCAAACGAAACAAGGGTGCTAGCGTTTCGATCGAGTCGTTGATTCAACAGGCTCGCCAAGAGGCTCTGAAAAAACTCGCCGAACTTGAATAAAGAGTGTAAGGGTTAAACCGGCGAAGCAACCGGGCCACCATCATCCTGCCCTTGTTGACTCTTGCTGCTCAGTGGTAGAGCCAGCAGATAGCGGCCTCTGCTACCTGCTAGCACCTCTCCATCAGTTCGCAAGCCATTGCTACGTCTTCTCTTGGGATACCTGGCGATTCGCGAAGTTGCAGTGATTGCAATTGCTGCCAGAGCCTGATCTCACTACAGTCTCTCCGCTACCCCACCTTGCTCTTCCCTACCTTGGAGTATTCTTTATGTACTCGTTTTCTTTCCTGCGGTTCTTATTGATCGTCTGTTTCACATGTTCTTTAACCGCGTGTCAGCAGGCTCAAGATCCACCGCAGTCGACTGCGGGTAGTTCAGCGATCCAGGGAAGTCAAGCAGCAACGGAGGAGGAACCTCCGCATCGTTTAATCGGTGAATGGCAGGGTCTGTTGGAAGTCGACCAGGAAGCAATTACGGAGTTATTCCAGCGAGAGGGTCAGGAAGACGAACTGGCAAATGCTCTGAAAGTCTATCAGAACATGCAGATGACGATGGGATTTAAGGAAGGTGGCACGATGACGATGTCGATCAAGATCGACACGGACAAAGCCACGGAGGAAAACAGCGGTTCGGGAACTTGGGAACTAATACGCGACGAGGGTAACAAGTCCATCGTTAAGTCCCAGGAGGAAGGGTCGGCGGCCCAGGAGATCGAGCTGTCCTTCGAGGATACGGACCATTTCCAGATGCTTCCCAAAGGTCCGTTCCGCAACGCTGCCGTCCTGAAATTCTCTCGTATACGCTAATCTGCCCGGGCGCTAGCAGCTGACCAACAGCCAGCACTTTGCCACCCCCTATGGTAAACTGGTAGCATCTACTATCTTCAAGAACTCGCCGGGCACGTTCTTGCCTTACCGAGAAACCATGTTCTTGTCCCTTGCTGCGCCAGTTCACAACTGATTCCCATGCCAACTGTCGAATTCAATCAACTGGCCGAAGTCGTTTCCTCGCACGACATGCAGCTGCCCGATTCCCAACTCGGGCAACTGGCTCGTTACTGCGAACTGCTCTGGGACTGGAATGAACGTATCAATTTAACGCGACATACCACGCTGGAAAAATTCGTCACGCGAGACCTGGTTGACACGATGCAACTGGCCCAGCTGATTGACCAGGAAGAGGCTGTTTTGGATGTGGGGAGCGGTGGTGGAGTTCCGGGGATCCTGCTGGGTATTGTGCGTCCGGACCTGAAGATCGCATTGAGCGAATCGGTCGGCAAGAAAGCTCGCGTGCTGGAGAATCTCGTAGAGGAGCTCGAGTTACCAATCGCCGTTCACCAGGCACGTGCCGAACATCTTCTCAGGGACAAACACTTCTTTGACGTGCTGGTTGCTCGGGCCGTCGGACCGCTCTGGAAAATCTGTCGCTGGTTTGAACCTCACTGGCTGGGGATGAGACGCCTGCTGACGGTCAAGGGATCACAGTGGGCCGATGAACGTCATGAAGCTCGACAGCAGGGACTGATGAAGGGCGTCCAATTACGGCGAGCTGCCACTTATTGTTCCCCGGCAACTGGAGCTAACCACGTCATCCTCAAACTATGGAGTAAAAAACTACCCGAAACGGGACCCGCCAAGCAGGGTTAGCCGCCACAGGCAACCGTCACGGTTGAGTGCCAAGCGGGCTTGATTTATACTGGACTTTCACGGTCTCAGAGGAATTTCACGATCCCTCTTTCCTCAGTTCGGTCAGCCGCTGACCGGCAAGCTTTAAATCTGCTGAACCATGGGACCTGTTAAGTAATCTCCGCTTGGCAAGAGCGCAAGTTCGCTTCGATTCAAGACATGAGCAACTACAATCTGACACATTTGAAGCAGCTGGAGGCCGAAAGCATCCACATCATTCGTGAAGTGGTTGCGGAGTCTCAGAATCCGGTGATGCTTTATTCAGTCGGCAAAGACTCCTCCGTGATGGTTCACCTGGCGTTGAAGGCTTTTCACCCGGCCCAGCCACCGTTTCCGCTGATGCACGTGGACACCACCTGGAAATTCCGGGAGATGATCGATTTCCGTGAAACCTATGCCCGCCAGGAACTGGGGTTGGAAGTCATCGTCTACATCAACGAAGAGGGGCGGCAGTTGAATGTCGATCCTTTCCGCAACAGTGGCAAGCACACGATGCTCATGAAGACCGAGGCCTTGAAACAGGCGATTGATCAACATGGTTTCGACGCGGCTTTTGGTGGTGCCCGCCGTGACGAAGAAAAATCACGAGCCAAGGAACGTGTCTTTTCCTTTCGAGATGAAAACCATCGCTGGGATCCTAAGAACCAACGCCCTGAGCTGTGGAACATTTTTAACACGCGCGTTAACAAGGGAGAGAGCATTCGCGTCTTTCCACTCTCCAACTGGACTGAACTCGACGTCTGGCAATACATCCACTTGGAAAAAATACCGATCGTTCCGTTGTACTTTGCCGCCCCACGTCCGGTGGTTGAACGAGATGGTATTTTAGTGCTGGTCGACGATGATCGACTTCAGTTTAAAAGTGGCGAAACACCAGAAACTAAAATGGTCCGCTTTCGCACACTAGGCTGCTACCCACTCACTGGTGCCATTGAGTCAACCGCCAACACGCTGCCAGAGATCATTCAAGAGATGCTGCTAACCACCACCTCGGAACGACAGGGCAGGTTGATTGATAATGACGAAGAAGGTGGCATGGAAGACAAGAAACGGGAAGGTTATTTCTAACTTTTAAACTGACCGCGGTCGGAAAGACAGATCAGGATTACGGGAAATGAGTCACCAAAGCGACTTAATCGCCACTGATATCGATGCCTACCTGGCACAACACGAACATAAGGAACTCTTGCGGTTACTTACCTGTGGCAGTGTCGACGATGGCAAAAGTACGCTGATTGGTCGACTACTGTACGATTCCAAGATGATCTATGAGGACCAGCTGGCAGCCCTGGAACAAGATTCGATCACACACGGCACGACCGGGGGCAATTTTGATCCGGCCCTGCTAACCGATGGTCTCAAGGCTGAACGTGAGCAGGGAATCACCATTGACGTTGCCTACCGCTACTTTTCTACCTCGCGTCGAAAATTCATCATTGCCGACACGCCGGGACACGAGCAATACACGCGCAACATGGCGACCGGCGCTTCCACTGTTGACCTGGCAGTCATACTCATTGATGCTCGCCACGGGGTCTTAACCCAAACCAAGCGACATAGCTTCATCACCTCCCTGCTCGGGATCAAGCACGTGCTCGTGGCTGTCAACAAGATGGACCTTGTCGATTTTAGCCAGCAGCGATTTGACGAGATTTGTGCAGATTACAAGAGTTTTGCAACGCGGCTGGATATTCCGGACCTGCATTTCATCCCGATTTCCGCCTTGCACGGTGACAACGTCGTCAATCCGAGTGACCAGATGTCCTGGTATCGGGGGACCACGCTGATGGCTTTCCTGGAAAACGTCTACATCGGATCAGACCGGAACTTACAAGACTTCCGCTTCCCCGTTCAGTACGTTAATCGACCGCATCTCGACTTTCGCGGATTCTGTGGGACGATTGCCTCGGGGATTGTCCGGCAAGGGGACGAAATCATGGTCTTGCCTTCTCGCAAGACCAGCCGAGTTGCTTCGGTCGTCACCTTTGAAGGAGAACAACCGGAAGCCTACACACCCATGTCTGTCACGCTGACCCTGGAGGATGAAATCGATGTCAGCCGGGGCGATATGATCGTCCGTCCAGCGAATGTCCCTCAGCTAAAACAGAAAATCGATACCATGGTCGTCTGGATGGCAGAAGAACCCATGTTGCCAGGGAAACAATACATCTTTAAAACCACCACGAAAATGGTCGTCGGCAAGATTAACTCCCTACGATACCAGGTCGATGTCAACACGTTGCACCGCAAGAATGCGCCTTCCCTGGGTTTAAATGAAATCGGCCGCTGTCTCATTTTCATGAACGAGCCGATCATTTTTGACGCCTACCGGCAAAACCAAACCACTGGCTCCATGATCATCATTGATCGCCTCTCCAACGCTACCGTAGGAGCCGCCATGATCCTCGATCGCAGCACAGGCGACGAGCACCATGACCACTGGGATGACGATCCAAAAAGTAGCACCCTGCAAACCCAGCTCAGCCATGTTTCCCCGCAAGAACGAACCGATCGTTACGGGCAACAACCGGCTACCCTGCTGCTCACCGGACTAACCGGATCAGGAAAAACAACGCTCGCTTACGCACTGGAACGGCAACTGTTCGATCTGGGCCAGGCCTGCAACGTCCTGGACGGTCAAAACATGCGTGTGGGCATCAGTAAGGATCTTGGCTTCACCGCCGAAGATCGCTCCGAGAATCTGCGGCGAACTGCCGAAGTTGCCAAGCTACTCAACGATGCGGGCCTGATGTGCATCGCTGCTTTTGTCGCTCCCAGTGAAGAAGTACGTCAACGGGCCGCCGACGTGGTGGGACAAGAACGTTTCCTGGTCGTCCACCTGGATGCCCCTCTCGACGTCTGTCGCCAACGGGACGAAGAGGGATATTATGACAAGGCCGATACTGGTGAAATCGGCAACTTCCCAGGGGTCAGCTCCAGTTACGATGTTCCTCAAGAACCGGCACTCACGCTGGCAACGGATCAACTTAGTGTTGCCGAGTGCATCGATCAGATCCTGGAAATGCTGCGATCACGGCAGTTTCTTTCCTAACCGGACAGACCGCAGGGCAACACGCTTCACGCTACCAGTCACCCACGCTGCCGTCACGGTAGAACACGCGCTGAGCCAGTTCCTGCTCAAACGGATGTTTGGCGATCTCTGCTTCATCCAGTTCAATGCCCAAGCCAGGCAACTGGTTGGGGAGCACAAGTCGTCCTGCTGGCTGCACCTGGAAACCTTCGCTGACGATATCTTTTCGCCAGGGAACGTCGTCATGAACCGTTTCACAAATTATGTAGCCCGGTTGGGAGAAGCCAAACTCGAGCGAGGCTGCCGTGCTGACCGGCCCTTGTGGATTATGGGGCGCCAGGGCAATCCGATAGGCATCTGCCAGGGCAGCAATTCGCCGTCCTTCCGTGAAGCCGCCACAGTGCGTTAAATCGAGTTGGCAAACCTCGCAAGCTCGGCGGGCAAACAGATCGCGAAAGGCCGACAAATGAGTGATCCGCTCACCCGTGGCAACCGGCGTCGTCAAGGCCGCGTTGATCATCGCTAACCCGTCAATCGACTCGGGCCAGCACGGCTCTTCTAAGAAATACAGTCCATAGGGTTCCAGCGCCTTGCCAAATTGCAAACCCATCGCCGGCGATGGGCGGGCATGGCAATCGACCATCAAATCGATCTCCTCCCCGACCGCCTCACGCATGGCAGCCACCGCCGCTTCCGCCGTCCGCACGGACGCCAGACCTTCAACCGGCATGGTCGGTGGCACGGCCATCGTCTTCATTGCCGTGAAACCTTCTTCGACGGCCTGCAGAGCCAGTTCAGCGAATCGTTTCGCCTCGGCGACAGACGTCTGGTAAAAGTCTTCCATCTTGCCGCCACCAAGATGGCAATAGGTGCGGATCGTATCGCGTACCGGTCCACCCCATAATTTGCTACAAGGCAAGCCGGCAATTTTCCCGGCAATATCCCAAAGGGCAATGTCGATCCCGGCAATCGCCGTCGATCGGATCACTCCATGCCCATGCCAGAAATGCTGGCGATACATCATCTGCCAAAGATGTTCAATCCGCGTAGGATCTTCCCCCACCACCAGTTCGGCGATATCCTCGATCGCTCCCACGACCCCCCGCGTATGCCATTCGAGGGTCGCTTCGCCCCAGCCATACAAGCCGGGCTGGTCGGTGAGGACCTTGACGAAGATCCAGTTACGCATCCGCGCGTGGCAGACATGCGTTTCAATCGCGGTAATTTTCATGGTTTAGGCTGATCTTTCGACTGGTGCCGCAATGCGCGGCCCGCCAGTTTTCCTGTCGCCTTCCCCTTCTCAATGGCAAGTTCTCCATTGACCCAAAGATAACGCACGCCGGTTGCCAGTTGTTTAGGCTGAGCAAACGTCGCTGTATCGATAAACGTCTTGGGATCAAACAAGACCAGGTCGGCCCAATATCCCTGGCGAATGTAGCCCCGCTGGGGCAAGCCAATAATGTCGGCCGGCAGACCACTGGCGCTGCGAATCGCCTGCGCCAACGGCAACACGTTTCCACGCAGGCAATAATATCCAATCTTGCGCGGGAAACAGCCAAAGTTACGCGGATGGGGCTGACTTTCATCCGTCAGCGAACGGGCACTGCCGTCACTGGCCGTGGCCACAAATTTCTGTTTCATGATCAAACGCACTTCCCCTTCATCCATACTGAAATTCACCATCGAAGCTCCGCCATTCTTCTGAATCTCCAGCACGATCTCGAGTGTTGACTTCATTTCCTGCTGAGCCAGTTCCGCCAGGTTCTTACCCTGCCAGGCCCGCTTGGTCTTGTAGCCGGCCACGTACAGACGCTTCCCCTCACCCCGCACCCGCAGCCCCCTGCGAATCGCTTCTTTCAACTGCTCCGCTTCATCCTTGTTCTTGAGCGCGACAAGTAAAGCCTCCCGACTGCGGTACTTCGCCGGCATCACCATCGCTCCCAGCGAAGTACTGCTGGCCGTGTATGGATACTGGTCTGCCGTGACCTGCTGCCCCGCCTTGCGCGCCTCAACCACCAGCGCAATCGCCTCGGAAGCCAGTCCCCAGGCTTGCAGACCGGAAGCCTTGAAATGGGAAATATGAACCGGCAGCTCGGCCCGACGTCCAATCGTGATCGCTTCGGAGACCGCCTCCAGCAAACGCGTGTTTTCGTTGCGGATATGGGAAGCATAAATCCCACCGTGCATGGAAACACGCTCTGCCAGTTTCACTAACTCGTCGGTACTTGCGTAAGAGCTGGGCAGATAGATCAACCCCGTACTCATACCCCAGGCACCATCACGCATTCCCTTGTCGACCAGGGCAACCATTCGCTGGATTTCCCCAGGGGATGCCGTCCGGTTCTCACTCTTAAGCACGGCTCGGCGAACACTTCCCTGGGGCACCAAATGCATCACATTCGTACCAGCTGAATCCTGGTCAATCTTCTTGTAGTAAGCACCTACGTCGACCGGACCACTGGCGCAATTCCCTGTCAACACACTGGTCACACCCTGAGCCAGGTAATTCAGATTCTGACGACCCGAGTCCTTCACGATCGTACGGTCACTGTGTGAGTGTAAGTCGATGAACCCAGGTGCCAGCACCAGGCCGGTTGCGTCAATCTCGCGAGTCCCAGCCGGAACTTTCAAATCCTTTCCAATTGCCGTGATGCGGTTCCCGGTCACCAGCACATCCCCCACCATGGGAGCAGTTCCCGAGCCGTCAATAATTTGGGCATTGCGAATCACAACTTGGGCCTGGAGATCGACGGTCACCATAAGCGGCAGCAGGGCGACCAGCCAAATCAGCATGTTTCTTCTAAGCATCGCTCAATCTCCCCTGAAATTTCTTCGATCACCTGCTCCAGCGACCCTGGCTCTAAGACGGCAATCGACTCCTGGTAAATACCTTTTCCATAACAATCTGCCGGGGGCAAGTAAGAAGCCCCCCAGGCTCCAGTCACGGTGGCGATCACAATCGCCATTTGCGGAAATCGTTTCCGCAGCGTTCGTTGCAGTTCATTGTAAGGTTCCCCCTGGACTGCGATCCAGATGGCTCCCCCCATTCTCGACATCACGATCTGGTACGGGTAGGCCTCTCCAGGGGGCAAATTCTCCAGGCGCCCCAGTACACGAGTGCGACGTTCTACCTGGGCATGACAGTCACGGGCCAGCTGGGCATCCCCAGCCTCCAACGCCGATTGCTCCTGCTGTTGCCAATCCGACCGCTCCCGTTCAATCTCCTCCGGTGCACTCAACTCTGCTCGATAGGCCAGCGGCACTGTCAGGCGGCGCAGTTGCCAGTGCTGACATTGCTGCTGCGATTCCTCAGAGAGTGGAACATGGTGCCAGGTCCCCAAGGTCGCTCCGGAGATAACTGGACCCGCATATTCAAATCGTTTACCCGCTGCTGGCAAGGCCGTCAGAGCCGACAGGGCGGCGTATCCAAGTTGTCGGCCATTGCGATCGGCAATCGCAACGTCTCCCACAAATCCTTCCTTGGGCCCCACGTCACCTGCTGCGCCCTGGATAAACATGCAGGGGACTCCGGTAGCCTCTTCGACCACTTCTCGCATCGCTCCCGGATAATCTGGACTAATCTGCTGATTGTCCCAGGCCAGTGTGGTGGGGTGACAGGCATAATTAATCACGGTCGCCAGGGTCCGCCCCTCGGCATCATCGACCCGTCCCACCAGCACCGTCTCATCAACCTCGCCTTGCGGATTGTAACCACAGACAAACTGTTGGCTCGACTCATCCCAATAGTCA
>JAYGDG010000786.1:0-1708 GCA_046583015.1 Pirellulaceae bacterium
GATTGGTGACAACGCCAACTTAATTCGTTCCTTCCCAAAACTACGGGGTCGCATCTTTGGCGTTGCCGTGAGTCCAGATGGCAAGAAGATCGTAGCCGGTAGCAGCTACAACGGAAGCGGGGACGTACGAATTTACGCCTACGATTTTGACGCAAACCTCCCCAAAGACATCCTGGCCATTATTCAGAAACGATCGTTAAAACGTTCCGCGGCTGAGAAGGAAAAGCTGGACAAGTACCGCAAGGATGGCGTCAAGGTTTTAGCGGAAACCGTGATTGATCAGGGTGGTGTTTACGCCGTGGCTTTCAATCACGACGGAACCCAAGTGGCCGTGGCAGGTTCTGATGGTACCGTGCGATTGCTGGATACCGAGTCGTTGCAATTAAAAGCCGAATTCGTGCCAGTCACAATCGGACAGCAGACAACGGATACTGAAACCAAACTGACCATTCCAGTCAGCGAGCAGGAGGTGGACCCGGTGGCACTGCCAGCTTCAGATCCATTGACCGCTCTGCAAGTGGAGCCGGGAAGAATTGAACTGAAGCACCGCTATGACTATCAACAGATCTTAGTCAATGGGCAACTCAAATCCGGCAATGTCATTGATGTCACACGGCTGGTAAAGATCACGGATTCCACTGGCACATTGCATGTTTCGCGCAACCTGATGGTCCGTGGCAAGCAGAATGGTAGTGGAGAAATCACACTCGCGCTGGCTGGTCAAAAAATCACCGTTCCGGTGCAAGTCAGCGGTTTGGATGCAGCCTACACGGTCGACTACATTCGCGACGTAACTCCCATCCTTTCAAAAGCTGGCTGCAATGCCGGCACCTGTCACGGTGCCCGGCTAGGGAAGAATGGATTTAAGCTCTCCTTGCGCGGTTATGATCCGATTTACGATACCCGTGCTTTTAGTGACGACCATGCGTCGCGGCGGGTAAACGTCGCTTCACCGGATCAGAGCTTGATGCTGCTCAAGGCCAGCGCCAGTGTTCCCCATGTTGGCGGACAACCGATTCCACCGAACGAACCGTACTACCAGCTGATTCGCGGCTGGATCGCCGGGGGTGCCAAGCTCAACTTGGACAGCCCTCGTGTTGCCAGCATCGAACTGTACCCCATCAACCCGGTGGTTCAGCAGTTGGGTAGTCGGCAACAGATGCGGGTCGTGGCAACGTACACCGATGGAACAACCAACGACGTCACTGCAGAATCATTCATTGAGAGTGGCAATACAGATGTCGCCGAAGCTGACAACATGGGGCTGGTGACTGCCAGCCGACGTGGTGAAGCCCCCATCCTGGCCCGTTACGAGGGTGCCTACATCGCCACCACGATGACGGTCATGGGAGACCGCAGCGGTTTTAACTGGAAGGCGACTCCGGCTAACAACTACATTGATGAACTGGTTGCCAAGAAGCTTCAGCGAATGAAGATCCTTTCTTCTGATCTCTGTTCGGACGCTGAGTTCGTTCGTCGCGTTTACCTCGATTTAACCGGACTGCCCCCGAGTGTCACGGACCTCCAAAAATTCCTGGCTGATGGGCGGGAAACAAAGATCAAGCGCGACGAGTTAATCGATCAACTCGTCGGCAATGCTGCTTACATCGACCATTGGACCAACAAGTGGGCTGACTTATTGCTGGTCAACCGCAAGTTCCTGGGGGTAGAAGGTTCCGTGGCCTTCCGCAAGTGGATCCATGGAGAG
>JAYGDG010000033.1:0-3877 GCA_046583015.1 Pirellulaceae bacterium
ACTGTTCGAGCAGCGGAGGCTCGGCACCCTTGGAGGCAGGCCAGCCAAAAGCTTCAAAATGAATCGGACACTTGCGCTCATCGTCCAGGTAAATCCGACAGCGATAATATCGAAAGCGTTCATCTTGCTCCGGATGAACCACTTCGATAACCGTGCAACTGCGACCGTTTACTTTGGCCTCCTGGCGGAACTGAACCTGGCAATTGCCCAGTTTCATTTCTTCGCGCGCGACTACCATCAGACGGCGCAGTAACACCTCGAACCCAATCTCCGTGACGGGATACCGATTCCCTTGCATTGCCAGTCGGCCCTGCGGATTCAGCATCAACGTCGGTACGAGCTTGCCAACCAAACCCTGGCGACCCTCTCGCACGATTAATTGACCCCTGTTGCGTCCCACCACATAGGCCAGTTCTCGCCCCTTGGCTGATTCGGGATGGCGAAATTGAATGTGCACGCTAAAAGGAATTTCTTTTCCAGCCGCTGACTTGTTTTCATGCCGAACCTTGATCCGCATGACTTCCCGGTCTCTCAACTGGCCATTGAGCCGTTCTCGCTTGACAAGGGTCGCTTCGTAATCAGCAATAGTGCGGACCATTTCCCGATGAGAGGATTCACATAACTCCAGGGCTGCCTGCAGAGGATGCACATCATCCGCGGCAAGTGGCTGGCTAAAAGAAACAGCACAGCAGCATCCAGAAACGATTGCCAAATATCGAACCGAGGCAGGTAACATGGTAATCTCAATCACTACGGGTCGTTGGTTGCCAGCTGCCGATCGGGTACAACCGAGACAGGGCAACCGGACAAGGTTTATTTTAACACGCAAAAATCAGGACGGTAAACCAAAATGATGCAAAGATCAATCTCGCCGGGTCCCGCCTCCCTGCTGCAAACCTGGCTGCTGCTAGCCACCTGCTGGACCCCGTTGCTATCGGCCAACGAACTGGTTTTGACCAGTTCGTTACACCACTTGCGCAACGAACAAACCCGGGAATGGTCTTCATTTCCGCAGCAGGCAGAAGCCAACTCCCTGGACCTCTCGTTCAGACTCCCAGGAAAGCCAACGGACAGCACCTTGCGTTTGCGACAACAGGACGTCAAGCAGATTTGGAAAGTGGCTATTAACGGCAAGATGATCGACAAGTTACAGCAAGATGAGAATGATATGGTTCGTTACTTTGCAGTTCCTGCCAAGGTACTGCAACAAGGTAACAACCAGTTGACCATCTCCACCAGCAGCAAGCGCGGCGCTGACGACATTCGCGTCGGTGAAATCAGTTTATTCGATCAACCGCGAGCCATGGTTTTGTCTGAAGGCGAAGTCACCATTCGAGTGATCGATACCGATGGCACAAAAGTCCCCTGCCGCCTGACAATACTAAACCAGTCCGGGGCCTTATCAGCCGTTGGTGCTCAATCCAGCACGACCCTGGCAGTCCGACCGGGTGTTGTCTATACGGCCAACGGGCTGGCTCGCCTGGGCCTGCAGGCTGGCAGCTACCAGATCATCGCCGGACGAGGTTTCGAATGGGGTATCGATTCCGCCAACCTGACAATTCGTAAGGGCTCTCATGAGAAGCTGACTTTAACCATTCATCGAGAAGTTCCTACCGAGGGACTGGCCAGTTGTGACACTCACGTACATACGTTTACTTATTCCCGGCATGGTGACGCCACGATGGAAGAGAGGATCATCACGACCGCCGGCGAGGGAATCGAACTGCCGATTGCCACCGACCACAACCTGCAAATCGACTACCGTCCCACCCTCCAACGTCTGCAGATGGAAAAATATTTTACGCCCATAATTGGCAATGAAGTAACAACGAGCGTTGGACACTTCAACATCTTTCCCGTTCCGGCAGAGGCCCCGCTGCCCGACCATCGCCTGACAACCTGGCCGGAAATCATTGCCAGTATTCGCAAGGTACCAAAGGTCCAGGCCATTATCCTCAACCACGGACGGGATCTGCACAGTAACGTGAGGCCGCTGGGACCAGCCAACCATATTGCCGTCACCGGAGAGAACTTGCACGGCTGGGGATTCGGTGCCAACGCGATGGAAGTGATCAACTCGGGTGCCACGCAAACCGATATCATGCAACTGGTTCACGACTGGTTTGGTCTGCTCAATCGTGGCTACCGTGTGACCCCTGTTGGCTGCAGCGACTCGCATGACGTGGGCAGGCATTTCATCGGCCAGGGAAGAACCTATATCCGCTGCGCCGACAGTGACCCTGGTAAGATCCCAGTGGCTGAAGCCGTCAGCAGTTTCCTGGCGGGCCGTGTCGTTGTCAGCTATGGATTACTGACAACCATCCGGATCAACAAGCGATACAGCATGGGAGACCTGGTGCCGGCCAGGAAAGCTGTCCAGGTTGAAGTCACTGTTCTGGGACCGAGTTGGACTCGCGCCAGCGTGGTGGAGCTTTACGCCAACGGCCAGCGAATCAAGAATGCCGTCATTACTGCTAACAAGCAAGCGGGGATCAAATGGCAGGGTAACTGGCAACTGGCTCCCTTCAAACACGATGTTCACCTGGTGGCGGTGGCGCGGGGACCTGGCATCGAGTCGCTGCATTGGCCGACAGCGAAGGCCTACCAACCCACTTCACCCGATTGGACAGCTTCCGTCTTCAGTTGCACCGGCGCCACCTGGCTCGATGTGGATGGCGATGGAAAGCCAACCAGTGCCTACCAGTACGCTCAACAACTGGTGAAACAAACCAAAGGCGAGATCAAACCGTTACTCACACAATTGGCCAACTTCGACGCCGCGGTTGCTGCCCAGGCTGCCTCGCTGCTGCAGGCAAAGACCCCGGGTATCCTCTTGCAGGACGACTTTCAACAAGCGCTCACCCAGGCCAGTGAACCCGTACGGCAGGGGATGCAAGCCTACCTGGACCAGTGGCGACAAAGCCAGCAGGTTCTCACGGAGCGTTAATTCACAGCTCCTTTGCCGAAGCTCCCGCGGCTGGAGCAGCAGGCTGCCCTGAATTGGATTTCTTCTCCGCTGGCCGATCAACGAAAAACGGCCAGACCGTGGCCTGGATACCAATCAAGGCCAAGACGACCAGTGTGACCTGTCGCAAGCGCTGCTTGGAAATCGAGTTACCGGCCGCCAGACCGACCAAGGTTCCCGCAAGAACCCAGGGTAATCCGTAAAGACCCCAGAGGAATCCCCAGCCCACCTGCGAACCAAACAATATCGAATGCATGATCGCAACTGGAATATTGCCAGCGAACATAACCAGGAACATGAACCCGCGGGACCGTTTTGGTGACCAGTCGTGAGCAACCGCCCACAACCCCAGGACTGGACCACCCATGCCACAAAATCCCAACAGGAAGCCGCTGGTAGAAAAGGCGCCCCATTCCCAGCCAGCATGCAATTTCGTGGCGGCTGCAATGCGTAAACGCCACTGCACCAGGACGATTAGCAGCAAGACCAGTCCGATCGTCTGTTTGACGAATTGTTGATTGTGTTGCCCTAATTTCCAGAGTGCCAGGGCGCCGATCGGCAACATCAGCAGACGGATCAGGATGGGACGTTTCGTGTCGGAAACACGAATTGACTGACGTAGTTTCCAGGAGCCGATCGCTGACTGGATGATGGAGGTAATCGTCACCACAGCAACCGCCTGAACAGGCGGAAATCCTGCCAGTAGTAGCAGGGGAATCCCCAGTAACCCGGCCCCGAAACCAACGATCGTCTGGAGAAAACTGCTGGCCGACAGGATGCCAGCAACCAAGATCAAGTGCAGCAGTGTAAAGGGCATCGTGGCAGTTACTCAATCAAATCAAACCGACTGCTCACCTTGAGCTTGTCACAACCGTTCACGCTGGCTTTGTCTCTTGAGGGTTTCCGCGGGGA
>JAYGDG010000078.1:0-2411 GCA_046583015.1 Pirellulaceae bacterium
ATCGTAACGAATCAACATCGCACGGGTCTTCGACCTGCCTGAATCGCTGACGACGCCTTCGCCTTTGAAACCGATGTAGACCTTGTCATCAAGATAGACCGCTTGTGGGCGTTGCCGGCAGTCGTAGAGCATGTTCTTGGCGCCGTCGAACCCGAAGGGCATGATCGCAAGATCTTCACCAGGCTTCCGGGACCACGCCGGCCGGCTCAGACCTGCCAGTGGAATTGCAACGGCCGCTTGCAGTAAAGTCCGTCTGTGCATCACATGACTTCCCTGTTCCGATTTAACCTTTATTTTCCAGCGTCTGCCGCTGGGCCGGATCGATGGATCGAGATGCTTATCTCTTGAGCCATTCGGGTATGCCCTGGTCGCGAAGCATTTCTACTTTTCGACCGAATGAATCGACGCCGTCCTTGTCAAAGGAAGCAGGAATCACATCCTTTGTTGGCATCGAGGCACCCAGTTTCTCCTTGATACGTGCCAGTCCAGGATCCGCAGCAAGATTCTCATGTTCGTGCGGGTCGGTGCGGTGGTCGTACAGTTCCTCGGTTCCATCCCGGTACCGGATGTAACGAAAGTTGCGACTTCGCGCGGCGTGATTCTTGTAATACCAGGTAGTGATGGCTGGCTCAGTGCGATGGAAATCCGGATCTTCCAAGATCGGCACCAGGCTTATTCCTTCCAAACCCTTGACGGCCGGCAGGTTGCACAACTCGATCATCGTCGGATAGAGATCGAGCAAGCTGACGGGTTGCTCGCACTGCTGGCCCCCGTTGATGGACCGGGGAAGCCGTATCGCGAGTGGCACGCGCGTCGCTTCTTCCCACAACGCCTGCTTCCGCCAGTGAAGTTTTTCGCCGAGGTGCTGGCCGTGGTCGGACCAGAACACCACGATCGTATTGTCCGCGTAGGGACTCGCGTCGAGTGCATTGAGCACTTTCCCCACCTGGGCATCGGCGAACGACACGCATGCCAGGTAGGCACGCACCATTTCTCGCCAGTAATCCGGCCCCACCTTCAAAACGTTGTAATGGTCGCCCCCCTCCAATGTCCCATAAGCCATCGCTTTTCCCATCAGCGGAATATCGGCCATCTCGCCGACTGGCACCTGCGGCATCTCGATTTCCTGGAGCGGATACAAGTCAAAGAATTCTTTGGGTGCCGTGAACGGGACATGCGGCCTGACGAATCCGACGGCCAGGAAAAAGGGAGTCTCCTGTTGCTCGGACATTCGCTCCACGGCCCAGGCTGCAATTTGTTCATCCGGCATCCCTTCGGCGGGCATGTCCTTTTTTCCCAACGCGCCCCAGCAAAGAGATTGACCGCTGACGCCCTCTTGAAACAACTGGTAGATTCCACCGCCGTCGGGCGGAAAGGGATGGAAATGTCCACCATTGGCCCCTTGATATCCGTGTCCACGAGCGGCCAGTTCCCTGGGCCATTTATATTTCGGGCGAGTTACATCCCAGTAGTCATAACCCGCGACGTCACTGGTTCCCCTGTGAAATACCTTGCCACCGGCCATCGTCTTGTAGCCGTTGTGTTTGAAGTGAGTTGGCATGGGCACGGTTTCACCCAGGATTCGTTCGTAGTCCGCTCGTTTCTTGGACGAGTTGGAATACCAGCCTGTCGTCGAGGGACGCAAACCGCTAAAGAGTGCATGCCGGGAGGCACCACAGACCGGCGCCGCACAGTGTGCATTCCGGAAGACGAGACTCTGCTTCATCAACCGATCCAGATGGGGCGTCTTTGCCTGGGGATGCCCGCCCAGGAGACCGACCCAGTCGTTCAAGTCGTCCACAGAAATGAACAGGACGTTGGGTGGTTTATCCCGGCTGTTGCAGAGGTCGCGAGGAGCTGATTCTTGGGAAATGCTCTTCGAACTCTTCTTCGGTTCTTTTAAGTCACGACTTTCAGCCTGCTCACCACTGACACACTCCACAAGGCCGACCAGCAGCAGGCAGACAAGCAGTCGTTTCATGGCTGCACCTGGTGTTCCTAAGAGAAATATGGCTCCCCGATTGTAGCCGCTGGCCAAGTGGGGCGGCAATCAGATGTCTGCCAGCGACTGCGAGGAATCGCCGAACTCGTCAAGCTTCAGGCCCATCTTGCTCATCAGCGACAGATACAGGCTGGACATCTTGCGGTTGTTGCTTTTCAGGTAGTCCAGCACGCGTCCCGTTTTCATTTGCCCGCCGGCGCTGCCAAAGAGCAGGACCGGGAGTTGCGTATTGTCGTGGGCTCCGGTGAGCATGCTCGAGCAAAACAGGATCATGCTGTTGTCCAGCAAAGTGCGTTCGCCTTCCTGGACGGCGTCCAGCCCCTTGAGAATGCGGGCCAGGTGGCCGAGGAAAAACTGGTTCACCCGTAGCCAGTCCGGGTTGACGTCGTCGTGCGACAGCAGGTGGTGA
>JAYGDG010000092.1:0-1664 GCA_046583015.1 Pirellulaceae bacterium
AGTCACTGGTCAGTGGTCGCTAAAACCGTGATTTCAGCTGAAAAAACACTCGCCGGATGGCCCCGTTCCACCAACGTTTTTTCGATCACTGCCACAGTACGTGTGAAATTGCCATGGAACAGCTGCTTGCCATTGAAACTCACGGTAATCGGTTGATCGAGATCCACGAGCTGGTCATTGGCACGAAGAATTAATTGTTCGATTCCCTGCAACTTCCTGATTTCGATTTGTTGGTTCGTCACGCTGACTTCAACCACGGAACCACGCCGTTTGTTTTTGTCGTCGACGGCCAGCCAGTAAAAACGATTGTGGGTGACATCGTCCTGTCTCCAGACAATCCGCTTGGGCAGTGGATTACGACGAAATTTCGCCATCCAGGGAATGGCTGCGGCATCTTCTCGATCCATCCAATGTCCCTTGTTGGGATAGATTTTTACCAGGTGCCGGTAACCACCGGGATCTTGTTTGCGCAGCGCGGCCAGTTGACTGCCCCAGGAGGCGGCTACCTTGTTGCGATTGTAAGCAGCATCCTTGCCACCGACGTGAATCGTGAAACCAATGTTTCGCAATCCCAGTGGAGAAGCCTCGTTGGGGTGTCCGGCCATCATGGCAGCGGCGGCCAGACGATCAGCCATGCGGGGAGCCAACTGGTAAGCACCATCTCCCCCGGCAGAATAGCCCATGAGGTAGACTCGATTAGGATCAACATCTTCAAAGGCGATCAGGTTCTGAATCAATCGCTGAAACATCGGATCGATATGTCCCTGGTGCCACAAGTTCCAGGTGTTAGTCGGGGCACGAGGCACAAGGTAAACACCTTCGGGAAGCCGGTACAACCGCTTGTGGTTCTCCCACTGCTGATCGTTGACTTGCTTGGGTGCTCCACCGCCCCCGTGCATCGAAATGTACATGCTGCGGCCGCTAGCCGGCTTGTTGCCGAATTTTGTGTAGAAGAACGGCATCTCCAAGTCGCCATGCTTGATCTTGCGAGCATCCATTTCCTGCTTGCGTGATTGCTTCAAATGCAGAAGATAGGATTGCCAGAGTAGCTGTTGGGCAGTCTTGGCATCCTGACCGGTCAGCGGCACTTGAGAGAAGGCTTGTTCTGCCAGTGGCATCCGTTCTCCGACCGGTAGCTTCAAGTACTTCTGCAATTGTTGAATTGCTGCCTGGGAGGCCGCTTTTTCGGGAGCAGCTGCCTGGGAACTCTCGACCGTTGCCAGGGCAAAAACGAGTGATGGGATGACCAGACAGCAGTGGAACAGTAACAATCGACGATTGAGACAAGGGGCCATGGTGGGCATGTTTGGATTCGTTTTTCCGGAACACCGGTCGCAAAATACTTAGGGAAGTGGCAGGGTGACCACGTGGTCACTTTTACTGACTTTTAGGGACTGGGTGGATTCCTTCTTGGCAGTCCCGAAGGTGATCTGGTAGTGCTGACCTAGCCGCAGTCGTACTTCTACATGGTCATTGGCGTCGAAGCGTTCATCCTTGGTTTTTCCTTCGAACACCACTTCGCCCGCCTGGTCTGTGACCTTGATCGCGGCAATACCGCGGTCGCCGGTTGATTTTGCCACGGCTCGAAACATCACGATCACGACGCCTTCAGGAAGCGGTTCCTTTTTCCGGGTGTAACGGTCCGTTACGTTCACTGCATGTAC
>JAYGDG010000126.1:0-2393 GCA_046583015.1 Pirellulaceae bacterium
CGGGGGAAAGTTCCGAGATCATTGTCACCGAAACGATTCGTTTCCTGAAAACGGCACGAAGGCAAAAGAAACCATTTTTTGCGGTGGTCTGGTTCGGCTCGCCTCACGAACCGTACAGCGGTCTGGAGAAAGATCTGGCCCTCTATGACAATCTTCCCGAGGAGTATGCTGCCCAGCAATTCAGGTTGACGTCCAATGAAACGGGGCGTCCCACCAGGCGACCGCTCCGTGACGTTCTGAGGGAACGCTATGCGGAGATCACCGCCATGGACCGTTCGATTGGCCAGCTGCGGCAGTGGCTCAAGCAGGAGAACCTGCGCGACAACACGTTGCTCTGGTATTGCGGGGACAATGGCACGCCCGGTGACGGGATCGTGACCTCGCCGTTTCGAGGACAGAAAGGGACCATGTACGAGGGGGGTGTTCGTGTCCCCGGGATCATCGAGTGGCCGTCCCGGATCCCGGCGCCGCGCGTTTCCCAGGTAAACAGCGTTACCAGTGACACGTTGCCCACGCTCTGCGACCTGCTCGATTTGCCATTGCCCAAGCGGCCGCTGGACGGTCTTTCCCTGGAGCCGGTGATTGATGGCCAGATGAAACAGCGACCGAGTCCGATCTGTTTCTGGAGTTTTGATGTCAAGCGGGAAGCGCAACGTCCCGTCTACATCGAGGCCAGGCTGCAACAAGGGACGACTCCGCTGGTCAAGATGATGGGTGACATCTACACGCGCAATTTTCGTAACTTTCATCACAAGCAAATCACCCCGGCAGACTTCGCAGGATCCCGCGTGATCCTGAGTAACCGCTACAAACTTGTCGTGAACGGCCAGGGGCGTGACGAGGCGAAGCGGGAATTGTTTGACGTGCGAGTGGATCCGGCTGAAAAAAACAACCTGTTGCAGACCCATCCCCAGGTGGCCGACTCGTTGCAAGAGCAGCTGGTTTCCTGGCAGCAATCCGTTTTGAAGAGCTTGACCGGTGCCGATTACCGTTAGCCAACAACGGGCCGGCTCCTGCGCGATCAGAATTCAGGGTTTTTTGCGTTCCCAGGGAGTCTGGGCGTGATCTTGGACAGGAGAATCTTCAAATAAAAATCACATCATGCTACACTGGGTAGGGTATTTTCCACTCTTGCGGAGGGACGATCGAGCAGTATGAATAACGCACGTGTGTATTTTTTGCAGAGGTCTTCGTGCTTGGTTTCAAGCCGATCGTGGATCGTGTTGCTGGTGCTGGTCTCCACCTGTTTGTCAGCTAATATCGGATTCGCTGCCGAAGAAAAACCAATTGAGTTCAGTCGCGATATCCTGCCACTGTTGTCGGAAACATGTTTCAAGTGCCATGGTCCGGATAAAGGGAATCGGGAAGCAGGATTGCGGCTCGATAAGCAGCAGGCTGCTCTGGCCAAACTCGAGTCGGGAAAGACGGCAGTGGTTGCTGGTAATAGCGCTGCCAGCGAGATTTACCGGCGTATTAGTTCGAACGACCCGGATTTACGGATGCCGCCAGTCGATTCAGGCAAAAAGCTGACCTCGGCCGAGATTGCCCTGCTCAAGAAGTGGATCGATGGGGGGGCGCAGTGGGCCGGACACTGGGCCTTTGAATCTCCGCACAAACCGGCGATTCCAAAACCGGTGGCGGGCTGGCAAGTAGAAAACCCTGTTGATCTGTTCATTCAGTCCAAGCTGCAGTCGGCCAAGTTGCAACCGGCGACCAGGGCTAACAAGGAAGCTCAGATACGACGAGTGACACTCGATCTGAGCGGGCTCCCGGCAACGCTCAAGGAAGTCGATGATTACCTGAAGGACACATCGGCGGTGGCCTATGAGCGGGTGGTCGATCGCCTGCTCAATTCACAGCGTTACGGGGAACACATGGGGCGGCAATGGCTGGACGCTGCCCGCTTTGCCGATACGCACGGTTTACACTTAGACAACGAACGGTCGATCTGGCCTTATCGCGATTGGGTGATTGACGCCTTTAACCGCAATGTGCCGTTTGACCAGTTTACGATCGAGCAACTGGCCGGTGACCTGCTGCCCAATCCGACACTGGCTCAGCGAGTAGCCACGGGATTCAACCGCTGCAATGTAACGACCAGTGAAGGGGGTTCGATTAACGAAGAGTATTTCGTCCGCTATGCCGTGGATCGTGTTGAAACGACATCAACGGTCTGGCTGGGACTGACTTCAGGCTGTGCGGCCTGTCACGATCACAAATATGATCCGCTGACGCAGAAAGAGTTTTATCAGCTGTTCTCCTATTTCTTTAGCCTGACCGAAAAAGCCATGGATGGTAACGCCTTGTTGCCACCACCGGTGGTGAAGGTACCGACGAAACTCCAGTTAGCCACGCAGAAGCGGCTCCAGCAGCAACTGGCTGCGGCCCAAAAA
>JAYGDG010000145.1:0-10782 GCA_046583015.1 Pirellulaceae bacterium
GCAGCCCTGCTTTAATATCCTTCATAGCCACCTTGATGGTGATCTTTGCCTTGGTTGGCTTGGCTGGTTTGTCTTCGGCACCCACGAGTGCTGCTGAAATCACCATTCCAATCAAAAGGCTAAACGCCAACATCTGTCTGATAAACATCGCTAC
Source organism: Pirellulaceae bacterium (assembly GCA_046583015.1). Classification (GTDB taxonomy): domain Bacteria; phylum Planctomycetota; class Planctomycetia; order Pirellulales; family Pirellulaceae; genus JAZADA01. The sequence continues at coordinate 155 of JAYGDG010000145.1, forward strand.
ACTCCTCGAAAATGACATTGAAGGATGCCCGGTCTTTCCTCACCAGCAACGAGGATACCGCATTCGCACTCTGAAGGCAACTTCTCGGATCGCAACAAGATTGCCTGTTCCAAGGCGGCCACAAACCGAAGGCGTATTACGTTCTGGGGCACTACGGATGTGGCTTGCGCTGTTTTAGATTCGTTCTGCCGATGAACAGTTTCTGCTGGGGGTTGGCCTTTACCAGTCGGTTTCGCTCATCCTGAATCGCCTTGAATCGATCAATGTGAAACGGATGGCTGCGCAGAAAGCTCGGCAGCGGGACCTGCCGGTTCTTGTCCCGTTCATGTAACCGCCGAAATACCTGGGCCATTTCCAGCGGATCATAACCGAGTTGGAAAGACCAGCGAGCCCCATCCAAGTCAGCTTCTCTCTCAAGCTCGGATCCGAAGGGAGTCATAAAAGACTTCATCATTAGCTGGCCTACGTTAAGAAACTTGTTCAGATTGATTACATTGTCGTTGAGCTTATTCTCAGCCAGGCGGGAATTCCTGATTTGTTCAAGCTGATGCTGACGGTCAATATGGCTCAGTTCGTGGCCAAGAATACCAACCAACGCAGCCTCATTTTCCACGAATTCCAGCAGGCCACGGTAAACGATGATCTGTCCACCAGGAAACGCCCGTGCATCGGTGATCGAGGAACGGGCGAGGTAGACGCGGATCGAAAAATAACGACGATGATTTTGCATCGCTGGCCGCAGCTTGGCAACCAGCTTGCGCAGGTAGGTTACGTCACGGCCCTGGCTGATTAGCTGGATCTTTTGCGACTGCAGGTAGCTCCGATACATCTGGAACTGGTTCTCACCGAGCTTGCGCTCGTCCGCAATGGAGATCTTGATGTTTGCCAGTTCCTCTTTATTATCCCCCCGTTCACCCAGCAGCTGTTTCATAAACTGGTCGCTGAAGTCAGCCGCCTTAAAGGGAAGATCACCGTCGAACTTGAAGGGAAAGTTCTTGAACGGAAAATCGCCGAAGGGATTCTGCTGAGCATCTAGAGCTGTCGCCGTCGATAACAGCAGGCACGTGGTGATCAGTAGGCAGGGCAACCGCATGGCAAGAATTTCCGGACAGGATTAAATACAGGTTTATCCTAGTGGCATCAGTGTTCGCTGTCCAAGCGCATTCACCTCAGACAGCGAACCAGCCACGTCACAATTGTCTCAGAATCCAGGTCGATACAAGACACCCGTGGCAAACAGGATCTCCCTCGACCGTTGCAATCGTCGGAACTTTGCCTTTTGTCTCCCGTGTATAGACTACCTTTCCGATAGTAGAAGTAACACGTTCTTCGACTCTGGATATCCAAAGAAAGCCATTGATAAACAATGATCAAGAAATCTCGAAGTCTGGCCAAGGCCTTTTCCTGGAGAATATTTGCCTCCTGCATTACCGTGATCGTTGTCTGGTTTTTTACTCGCGACTTAAAGACGGGGATCACGGTGGGGGGCGGAGATTTCGCACTCAAACTGATCGCGTATTATGGGCACGAGCGAATTTGGGCTAATATCAAGTGGGGTCGTGGTGACCAGGACCCCCAGGGTCATCTTGATGCGGGCTAACCGCTTAACGCGCTCCAGGCGGTTGCCGGTCTTGAACAGTCGGCCCGTTGGCGATCACTAACAAGAACCGGCTAACTTTCGCGCCCGCTAAACAAGGGGGTGATTATTTCACCCTGGTTCAACCGGACAGGACGGTCAAAACGATCTCGCACTTCCGCTTCCGGTGGCACGCCCAGCAGGTGATAAACCGTGGCCCCAATATCATTTGGGGAATATGGCCTGGTCACTGGATAAGAAGCATGCTTATCAGACTTACCAATAACCTGACCACCCTGGACCCCGGCTCCGGCAAACAGTCCATAGAAACAGGGGCCCCAGTGATCGCGCCCGGCCTTGTCGTTGATTTTCGGCGTCCGACCAAATTCACCAAGCATCATCACGAGGGTATCGTCCAGCAGCCCACTGGCGTGCAGGTCTTCCAAAAGGGCTGAAACGCCCTGGTCTAACGGAGGCAGCAGGCGATCTTTAAGCGTCGGGAAAATTTTACTATGACTGTCCCAGTTTTGCACTCGGCCAACATTCACCTGGACCACCGGAACACCCACTTCGATCAGGCGCCGAGCCAGCAACAGGGATTGTCCTGTCGTGTGACGACCGTAACGGTCACGCATCGCATCCGGTTCCCGTTTTAACTCAAACGCCTGGGCCAGTTTACTGGTGGTCAGGATCGAATAGGCCAGGTCAAGTTCACTGGTCATACGTCGTGCCACGCTTGACTGGGAAAGCCGATCCCGTTGCTGATTAAAACTACCGAGTAATGCATGCCGATCCGAGAGGCGGTCTACATCCAGCCCGGCACCGAGTGTCAGGTTGTCGACACGAAATTCCTTTTTGTTCGGATCGCCGGTAATCTGCCAGGGATCATACTTGGGTCCCAGCAAGCCGGCATGCTGTCCCGGCCATGTCAACGGACCTTGCAGCAGGAATGTGGGCAGGTTGACCCCTGTGGGAATGCCATCGCTGCGCGGTCGCAGGTAGGCCAAGCCAGCCGCGTACGAAGGCCAGTCATCACGAGAAGCAACCTTGTCGAAGAATCCACCCGGCTGCCATTCACCTGTCAGCACATAATGCGTTGACATGAGATGGTTGTTATCTTTATGGGACAAGGAACGAACAATTGCGTACTTGTCGGCCTGGGCTGCCAGTTTCGGCAGGTGCTCACAGACGTGCAATCCTGCAATGGAAGTGGCCGTCGTTTTAAACTGCCCGCGGATTTCCGCCGGCGCCTCCGGCTTCATATCAAACGTGTCGTGGTGGCTGACGGCACCGGTCAGAAAGACGATCAGCACCGACTTCGGCGTCCGGCTGCTGTCGTTCTTGGACCGAGCTGCCTTGGCAGCCTGCAGTCGCTGTCCCATTAGCGAGGGAAGCCCTACTCCCATCAAGCCGGAATAGCCAACCTGCAGCAATTCGCGACGCGTCACGCCAGTCGTATGTTTATGGAATTTCACGCTCATCAGTCATTTTCTCAGACAACTGTTCCGACGGTACTTAACATCTTATCGAAAGATGCTCTGCCTGTCTGCACGTTTCTTTACCGTAGAGCTGTCGTCTTTCTTCCACAGCCGACGCCCGTTATGATCATTTTGCATCAACAACTGACCATTTCCACTCAAGCATTCAAACTAGCCAGAGGAAGGATGCGTCCGGTGAGCTACCTGCAGAGCCTCTTCGACCTTAGCGGACGCACGGCTGTTATTACCGGCGCTAGCCGCGGCCTCGGTAAGGCCATGGCAACTGCTCTCGCCCAGGCCGGGGCGCACGTCTACCTCGTCGGTTCCGTCGCAGAAACCATCCAGGCAGCCGCCGACGAGCTGTCTCAAGCTGACCTGCAGGCCGATCCGCTGCCCGCCGACCTCTCCACCAACGATGGCATTGCCAGTTTAATAGAGACCCTCAAGGGGGAACTCTCAGACTTACATATTCTTGTCAATAACGCTGGTATTGGAGAAGGGCACGCACTGGAAGACTATCCCGACGAACTCTGGGAGCAAACCTTGCAAATCAACCTCACCGCACCCTTCAAACTGACACGCGGTTTGTGTGGATTAATGAAAGAGCACGGAAAAGGATCAGTCATTAACACGACCAGCATCTGTTCAGAACGCGGACTGCCCGACAACCCCGCTTACATGGCCAGCAAGGGAGGGTTAAAGCTGCTAACCAAGTCGATGGCAGCTGACCTGGCCGAACATCAAATACGGGTAAATGCGATTGGTCCCGGTTATTTCCGCACCAGCATGACCAGCCAAAGCTGGGCCGATCCAGAACGCCGAGAGGCACGGTCTGGACGCACCATGTTGGGCCGCTGGGGCGTCCCTGAAGATCTTGCCGGCGCCGTCATTTTCCTGGCCTCCGATGCATCCAGCTACATCACTGGACAGGATCTTTATGTTGATGGTGGCTGGCTCGCCAAGGGACTGTAATGATGAGCAAGCGAGTTACCTACGTCAGTGGCCAGTGGCTGCCTGAATCGGAGGCCAAGGTGTCGATTTTTGATTCGGCACTGATGTTCGGCGACATGGCCTTTGAAATGACCCGTACGTTTAACCAGGTTCCGTTTCACCTGGATGATCACCTCGATCGACTCTACGACTCGCTGGATCTACTCGCAATCGATTGCGAGTGTTCGAAAAAAGAGCTCCATCAACTCACCCTCGAGACGCTCCAACGCAACCTTCCCACGGAAGGAGCTGACATGGACTGGTGGTTAATGCACAACATTTCCCGCGGGCCTTTGCCTGTCTACGAGAGTGCCTTCCCTGAGGGGATCAAGCCCACTATCACGATCAGTGCCTGGCCACTGATCACGCACACGGGCAGTTTTGCTCCGACCTATGAAGCTGGCATTCGCATCGTTGTCCCTGAGCAACGGGCGATCCCCGAAGAACTGCTGGATGTGAAAGCGAAAACTCGCAGTCGACAACATTACCGTATCGCTCAAAACCAGGTGGAAGCCCGCGGCCAGGGGTTGTGGGCACTGCTGGTTGATCCCGATGGTTTTGTCACCGAGGGAACCGGCTGCAATGTATTTGCCGTCCGAAACGGCAACCTTTACACACCCGAGCCGCGCAACATCCTCAAGGGAGTCAGCCGAAAAGTAACTCTGCAACTGGCCGACAAGTTAGGGATTCAAGCCGAGGAAGCCAATCTAACGGTGGACGATCTGCTGGCCGCCGACGAAATCTTCTACACCGCCTCTTCCTTCTGCCTGGTGCATGCAATTTGCTTTGAGGACAAGGAACTGTCGCCCTCTCCAGGTCCCGTGTTCCAGCGACTGGTGGAAGCCTGGAAAGAATACGTCGGCCTCGACTTCATCCAACAGGCCAGGGACTACCAGGCAGCACTGGAATCCTGGCACGCTAACTAGCACACCCTGGCTCAGGCAAGCTGTTTCCACGGTTCTCGCAGCGACCGCTCCAACAGCTTATCTGCCTCGGCATTGTCAACGAACTGCTCGGTTTCTGGATTCCATCGGAGAGGCTGTCCTGTCTTGACCGCGATCACCCCGAGCAGACCAATGCTATTAGTACGATGGCCAACCTCGGCATCGGCAATCGGTCGGCCGCGTGACTTGACGCAATTAACGAAGTCTTGTTTCTCGTCGGTGCGTGGCAAACGAATACGATCTTTACCCAGGGGAACCTGTAAAACTTCTGGAGAACTGGCCCTCACCTGGCTAAAGCCTGCCTCGACCCAGCCATCTTCACCGACAAAGCGCGTGTAATGACCTTTTACCGGCTTGACGGTTAACTTGACACCGTTGGCATACTGATAATCGATCTTGAATTGCTGCAACACGTTCCATAACTCGCTCTTGGGAAAAACTCCTGTTCCTTGAATCTGAACGGGGCCCGTCCGTTCCAGGTTAGCTCCCCAATGGGCGATATCGATCAAGTGGGCGCCCCAGTTGGTAATCATGCCATCGTCGTAATCCTGGACACGCATCCAACCCGGTCGTGAATAGGCCTGCTGTGGATGGACCCGGCTAACCGTGTAGGGTGCTGTTGCCGCAGGCCCCTGCCACATCTCGTAATTCAACTCCTTGGGCACGGGCATGGTCGCGGGTGATCCACATTTCGCATTGTCAATCGGCACTCCCACTTCCATTGAAACCAGCTTGCCAAGGCGACCATTGCGCACTGCTTCCGCTGCTTTACAGAAGCTTGTTTTAAAGCGTGCTTCACTATCGACTCGAAAGATACGCTTATGCTTTTCGACTTCTTGAACCAGCCTCCGCCCCTCGGCAATAGACTTGGTAATTGGCTTTTCACAACAGACGTCTTTTCCTTTTCGCAAGGCGGCAATCGACATCGGCACGTGCCAGTGGTCCGGCGTGGAAATCATCACGGCGTCAATGGACTTGTCATCCAGCAAACTGCGAAAATCAGCATGGATGGCCACCGTGCCCGTCTGCTTCCGGACCGTTTCGGCAGCGTTCTTCAATCGCCAGGAATCGACATCACAGAGAGCGACGACTTGCGTTTCAGGAGATTTTAGGAACCAGGGAAGGTTGTAGGCCCGCGCCTGTCGCCCAATACCAATCAGGCCAATCGTAATCCGCTCACTCGGTGCAACCTTGGCACCACGCCCCAGGGCAGAAGCAGCGATCAAGGTGGGTGCCGCCACTGCTGCCATCGCTTTGGCCGACACCTGGCAAAATTCCCGTCGCGTCGTTCCCTCAATAACGGTTCGTCCCGACTGATTCTGGCTGTTCACAATGTTTGTTCCTTAGAACTATTAAGAAGCACTCGACTTCGGATACAATAAAACCAATATAACGCAGTGAACAAGGAAACTAAAGAAGATGCACCTGCCGCAATACGACCATACCCAGCGGGGCAAGTTGCACTACGTTTTACATATTACTGCTCTTGCCGTCGCAGCCATTTGTTTGATCAGAATCCCTGGAGCCGGTGCCAGAATCATGATCTGCTGCGTGATTGGAACTACCGCGGTAATAGAATTCTTTGCCTTCACCTGTATCACGCTACGCGTCTACGATGACCAGGACTGCCTCAAGCTGGAATTTGGCCCACTTCCGCTGCTCAAAAACCGTATCGCCTACGAGGAAATCGTCGCTACCAAGCCCGCTCGCAGCAAGATTATCGATGGCTGGGGGATCCACTACATACCCGGTCGGGGTTGGACCTACAACGTGTGGGGATTCGATTGTGTTGAGTTGACTACGGTTGACAGCAAGATCATTCGAGTTGGCACCGACGATACGGCAGGACTGAACGCATTTCTACAAGCTAAAATCAGCGACTCGCCTTAGTGACAGGAGAATCCTCCCGGCTGCTGGCAACCGCGAGCAGGACTTAGCAAGGGAGCAACCTGTTGACGGACCATTTCTGCTGATTCATGATAGGTGCCACCTGTACCGATTAAAGTGATTTTTTGGGAACCAATCGGTAAACTGGTGCGTCTATAATAATCATTATGTGCCTTTCTCGTACCCAGAGGGGGGAGAAGGCGGTTCGAGCTAGTCTCGCTTCCCTTCCTGATGCCTCATTTACTTGACCTTGTGTTTACGGAGTTGCCCAACTGTGAGATTCTTCAAACCCTGTCACCTGCTCCTTTCTATCCTGGGGCTCGCTCTTGTTCTAACACTCCCCAACAGCGCGCTTGCTCAACCCGAGAACCCGGCCCAGCCACCGGCCCAAAACGCCCCGGCGGAGGTTGAAGAAGAGTCCACGTCGCTGCGCGAGCAGACGATTTACATTCCCTACGACAAGCTCTACAAGGTATTTGAACAGCCAGGACGTGGCGTATTTTTACCCTACGAGAAATTTCAAGAGCTCTGGCAACGGGCAAACCAGAATGCTGCTTCACCACGACACCAGCAGGCTCCCTTACGATCACTGATCAAGGTTATTGATTCGGAAGCCAACGTCCGGCAAGACGTAGTTGTGGTAACGGCCACTCTGACGATCGAACTAATCGGGAGCGGCTGGCATGAAGTACCACTAAACCTGGCGGATGCTGCGATTCTCAGTGCCAAGCTAGGCGACGCCGATGCGCGGGTCATCCGTCGCGGCAACGGCTACTCCCTGCTGATCGAAGTATCCAAGGAAAAACTGTTATCACCCGCTGAGATCCAACTCAAGCTCGAATACGCCAAGGCCTTTAGTCGCACCCCTGGCCTGAATCAATTCACCATTCAGGCACCCCAGGCATCGGTCAACCGCTGGAAAATACGAGTGCCTGAAAAGGGTGTCAAAATCCAGGTTCAACCCATGGTTGCGGCCAGTGAAAACAGCAACGCTGGCGATCAGCAGCCACCGCTGGCCGCTGCCGAGGAGACGGTCCTCGACGCCTTTTTTGGCGCTACGCCGTCGGTCGTGATTAGCTGGACACCGAAGGCCGAAGGTGCCAGTGGCTTGCAAGCACTGGCCACGGTCGAAGCCCGTCAGATGGTTACGATCTCTGAAGGAGTGCAGCGTACGCGGGCAGAACTAACTTACCAGATCACCCGGGCCAAGTTAGCTGAACTTACCTTGCGAGTCCCTCTCCAGTACAAGGTCACTGGCGTTTTTGATGACAATGTCCGCCAATGGGAAGTCGAGGAAGTGGGGGAGGGCCAGGAAGTCAAGATCCAATTGTTCCAACCGACCATTGGCAATCAGAAATTGATCGTTGACTTGGAGCGATTTGACATCGGCCTTGGAATGGAAGCCAACATGCAATCGGCGATTGTTGGTATCCCCTCAATCGAGGCACTTAACGTTGCCCGCCAACAGGGCGTCGTACTCGTCCAACTGGGACCAGGATTACAAGCCGAAGTCTCGCGACGTGCAGGCCTGCTGCAAGTTGACGCCAAGGAGGTAGTGGGCAAGAACTGGCAGTTTGCCTATCGGTACGCCGCCTTGCCGTTCGTCCTTGACTTAAAAGTCGACAAGGTAGCACCGGAAATCTCCACGAATGAACTGGTCGAAGTCCAGTTCTCACCTCAGCGTGTCCGCTCAACACTGACTGCTGTCTTCGATATTAAACGTGCCGGTGTCTTCCAGCTTAGTCTATTGCTCCCGGAAGGATATCGGATTCGCGCCCTACGCGGCCAACAAATTGGCGATGCACAACCTTTGCAGGTCGATGGTCATCACCAGAACGAAGAAGAACCGACCCGTTACGATGTCAATTTAAGCCGGAAAGCAATTGGTAAAGTCGGTCTCTTTGTCGACATCGAAAAAACCGTCACCGATCCCAACCTGGTAACACCAACGGGAGAGTCAAGTGACTACCCGCTGGAAATACCTCGAGTCGATCCAAACAGTGTTGACCGCGTCAACGGCAACATCGTCGTCAATGCACCGATCAGCCTGCGGGTAACTCCAGAGGATTTAACTGGTATCCGGAGCGTTTCCTTTAACGACGCTTTCAAGAATGTCACGCGCGTACAAAGCCTGCCTGCGCAACTTCGCCCACAACACTCTTATGAATACTCGTCCGAAGAGTTCACCGGCACCTTTTCACTGATCCGGCGTCAACCGGAAGTCAATGTCGATCAATTAATGCATGTCGACATCGAGTCAGGTACCGTGACCTACAACGTCGAGTTGCATTACCAGATTCTCTACAGTGGTGTTAAGACACTGCGACTGGATGTACCAACATCACTCGTTGGCATCATTCGTAACACCAGCAATACGATCCAGGAATCCCCCCTCGATCCGGCACCGATGGACCTCGCCGAGGGCTACACCGCCTGGCAACTCAAAAGCAGCCAGGAGCTCATCGGCAGCAAGCGACTCACACTTACCTGGCAAACCGAGATCGGCGACCTGAACATCGGGTCTTCCACGTTGCTGGACCTGCCGTACCTGATCCCACAAGAGGTGCAGCGTTCTTCGGGACAGATTGTCATCAGCAAATCTGAAAACCTGGACGTTGTACCGACTGAAAAACGAGAAAACCTCCGCCCCATCGATCCGGAACATGATCTGGCTGGTGGACGCAAAATCGAAAACGCCTCGCAAGCCTATGAATTCCACCAGGACTGGAGCCTGCAGACCAAGATCACTCGCTACGATCTGGAGGAAATTAAACCAACGGCGATTGAACGATCGGTTTACCGCGTTCGCCTGGACCAAAACAAAAACATCTCCGTTCAGGCCGTCTTGCTGGTCAGGAGCGTCAATCAACGAATCGGACTCGCCTTTCCAAGTGGGGCGGATATGACCTCCGAACCCCTGAAAATCAACGGCGTAGAAACGAGCCTGGAATACGAAGGAGACGCCGACAAGGCCAAGCAGTACTACGTCCCCTTACGCAACGTCAGTGGCAACCTGCCAGTACTGCTCGAAGTAAATTATCGTATTAAGAGCAGTGGTGGAAAGATTCCAATACTCGGCTTTGATGAACAAACCGCGGTTCACGACTGCTACCTGTTCTTACAGATCCCGGAAGACTGGGAATTGATCGGCTACGGCGGAGACTGGGACGATTATCTGCCCGGCTCCTGGATCGACTCCCTGATGGGCAGCGTTATCGCAACGACCATGGGGGACTCAACACCTCAACCCGACCCTCACCAGATCATTGAAGATATGCAGCAGCGTGCTGGTGGTGGTATCGTCGTCCAAAACCCCTTAATCGGCAAACCCATTCCCTTTACTTCCCTGGATCCACAAGAACCACTGGCGGTACGAACGATCGCTTCCCGCTGGCTGAACCTGAGTGTCTTTGTCTTGTTAGGTATTTTTGCAGTCGCCGGAATCCGACAGAAACTAGGACACCAACTTGTCATGCTCATCGCCTTGATGGCTGTCAGCATCGCCATTGGAATTATCCTGCCACTTCTTTCCGACAAGGCCTTTGGGGCTGAAGCCGCCGTGACGATAGTCGGCATTGCTCTGACCTGGATCACCCTCGATGCGGCTCAGGTCGTGCGAAAAAAACCCCTGCCTATTTTCAGAAATATCTTCGCCAGGAAAAAAGCTCCTGCTACCGACCCCAGCAACCCGGACGCTCCTAAAGACATTGGACCTGATGCCAAGCGGGTCACAGCGACCGATGAAGCAGAGGA
>JAYGDG010000163.1:0-1915 GCA_046583015.1 Pirellulaceae bacterium
ATCAAGAATAACATGGGTGCGGGGTTTCGCATTGGGGTTCGCAGCGACCTTAACGAGCATCGCTCAAACTGCTTTGCCAAGAATGGGATCAATGCGGGGATTGTCGGCAATCAACTGGTGCTGGGTAAGGGTCGCCAGGCCTTGTCGAAGCCGGCCAAGAAATCGCATGTCATCTTAAGCCTGGTCGGTAATCCTCAAGGGGACCGCTATGTCCTGCAGTTGACCGCTAAGGATGCAGGCAGTGGTAAGGAGATTGGTCGAATTAGTCAGAAAGTTTCTCCCATCGCCATTGGCGGCAACATCGCGCTGGTCAGTCAATACGAAGGTCCTCAGCGGCGTTTTGCCATTCCCGGTTACCGTTTTCGTAATTGGCAAGTGGGCGGTGATGCGATCGTGCACAACACGCAACAGACGTTTGGGCCACTTCTTTGGACCATGTATTCGCTCAGCGATTCACGAGGTAAAGAAGGTTTTGTCCTCAAGCTGACGGCCCTCACCGGCCCGCTTGGGAAAGATGATAACAAGAAAGTGGAGTTGCAGGTAAAGCGCGGGGGGAACTGGATTTCACTGGGGAAAGCGAAGCTCGATCCCGAGTCCTGGACTGCTACCTTCCGTATCCCGAACTGGAACGAGAAAGAGGCCACGCCGTACCGGGTGGTTTACCAGCAGTCCTTCAAGCAAGGGGATGCGGTCGCGGACCAGTGGGACGGCATCATCCGTGCAAATCCAGCCGGACGACCGTTGCGGTTGGCAGCACTAACCTGCCAGAACGACTACGCCTTTCCCTACGAACCAGTGGCCAATAATGTCGTCAAGATGGATCCCGATATGATTTACTTTTCCGGTGATCAGTTGTACGAGGGTCATGGTGGCTTTGGTATCATTCGCGATCCAGCCGATCCTGCAATCCTCAACTACCTGCGAAAGTTCTACCAGTTCGGCTGGTCTTTTCGTGAATCGATGAGAAATGCTCCCACACTGTGTATTCCAGACGACCACGACGTTTTTCAGGGAAATGTCTGGGGAGAAGCAGGTGCCGCTATGAAGGACCTGGCCAAAGGTGCTTCCTCCAAGGGTGGCTATCGGGAACCGGCTCGCATGGTCAACGTCGTGCATAAGACCACTTGCAGTCATCACCCCGACTTCTATGACCCGGATCCGGTAGAGCAGGACATTAGTGTCTACTATGGAGACATGGTCTACGGTGGCGTCAGCTTTGCCATCCTTGGTGACCGCCAGTGGAAGAGTGGTCCTGAGAGAGTCGAGACTGGTTCAGGGCGAGCCGACCATGTCCGCGATAAGAACTTCGATACATCTGTCCTCGATAAGCCGGGGTTGGTGCTGCTCGGTGAGCGTCAAGAGAAGTTCTTGAAAGCATGGAGCAAGGACTGGCGGGGCCACACGATGAAAGTGTTGCTTAGCCAGACGGTCTTTGCCGGTGTCGCGACGCACCATGGCGGGTTCAATGGTTACCTGAAGGCCGATCTCGATTCGGGTGCCTGGCCGCAAACTGCTCGCAACCAGGCGATCGACATTATTCGTGAATCGATGGCCCTGCACATTAATGGAGATCAGCACTTGACCTCACTTTGCCAGTACGGGGTGGCTGAACAACGGGATAGTAACTGGTCCTTTTGTACCCCAGCCATTGCCGCGGGTTATCCGCGCTGGTGGCGTGCTGACGAAGTGGGAATGCCCCACAAGAATCGACCGAAACATAACCTGGCTCACACCGGGGAGTTCCTGGATGGTTTTGGTAACAAGGTGTACCTTTATGCTGCTGGTAACCCGGAAGTCGGTAAAAAACGTCCCCGCTATCAGCGGGCTCACCAAAAAGGGAGTGGTTTTGGTTTCGTGACGATCGACACGGAAAAGAAGACTTATACGCTCGACGCATTTCGCCTTAGCGTTGATC
>JAYGDG010000209.1:0-6717 GCA_046583015.1 Pirellulaceae bacterium
CTGAACCAGGTGCTGGCAGGTTTCATCGCTGCCGGTTGGACGATGGCAGTCTACCTGCGGCAAGTTTTGCGATCCGATCAAGACGGCCAGGAATCGAAAAGTCCGATTCAGCGACTGCTACACGACGAGCGCACGCTGGCAGGAGTACTGGCCGCCACCGCCATGTTCATGATGTACTACTTCTACTAATCACGAAAACGACTCAAATTAGCCAACAACCCGTCTGTAAAGATAAGAGGAGCTCTCATGTCAAACGTAACTCCTTTCGGCAACCAGCAACCAGTTTCCCCCCGGAAAATCCAACGAAGACAATTCCTGACAACGAGTGCCGGCGCGCTGGCAGCCAGTTCGCTGGCCGGTCGCCTCTCTGCTGCTCCCGACAAACGACGGCCGCGGGTGGCGGTCGTCTTCACCGTCTTCACCTATCGTTCACATGCTCACGTCCTGCTGGAAAACTTTCTGCAGCCGTTTTACTTCAACGGCCAGGTCACTGACCCGGGAGTCGATGTCGTCTCTTTTTACGGGGATCAATTTCCGAACCCCGAGATGTCGCGCCAGGTCAGCAAGGACTACAACATTCCGATCTACGACAGCATTGATAAGGCCCTCTGTTGCGGTGGCAAAGAGATGGCCGTCGACGCGGTCCTCTCCATCGGTGAACATGGCAGCTATCCGAGGACAAAACTGGGCCAAACCATGTATCCCCGCAAACGATTCTTTGATGAAATCGTAGCCGTCATGAAGAGGTCCAAGAAATTCGTGCCACTCTTTAATGACAAGCACCTTTCCTACCGCTGGGACTGGGCCAAGGAAATGTACGACGTCACTCAGCAGTACAACATTCCCTTCCTGGCCGGCAGTTCGGTTCCCCTGGCGCAGCGCAAACCAGCGCTGGAACTGCCTGCCGGAAAAATCATCCGGGAAGCCGTCTCGATTCATGGTGGCCCGGTCGAATCGTACGATTTCCACGGCCTGGAACTGTTGCAATCGATGGTCGAAGCCCGCCGGGGTGGTGGAGCAGGTGTCAGCCAGATCCAGTTTTTTGATTCCCAGCAGGTCAAGGAAAACGTCACCAAGGGATACTGGTCGCAGGAGCTGGCCAACCAGGCGATGAAAGCGGAACTGGGATACGTTCCCAAGGACCTGGCCCATATCAAGGGGGAAGACAAGATCGAACCGCATGCGATCCAAGTAACGTATCGTGATGGCTGGAAAGGGACCGTCTTGCGAGTTGGCAAGGACTCCACGCGTTGGAACTTTGCCTGCCAAATGAAAGGCGAATCCTCTCCACGGGCGAGCGCCTTCTACGTGGGCCCCTGGAAAAACCGCAACCTGTTCAAGGCTCTGTCGCATGCGATCCAGGTACACTTTCGAACTGGCCAGGCCCCCTACCCTGTGGAACGCACGCTGCTAGTGACCGGCATGCTCGAGGCTGCTATGCGAGCCCGTGAAACCAAGTCACGGACCCTAAAAACCCCGCACCTTGAATTTGGTTACCGGCCAAAAGATTTTCGAGCCCTGCGGGAGATGGGTGAGAGTTGGAAACTGATCACCGAGGAAACGCCTCAACCACCCGGCTTTGAGAATGGGACACCGAAATCCCGCTAAGCGGCAACTGGCAAGTCATGAAACAACTCAACTGGGCAATCATCGGTTTAGGCCGTTTCGGAAAAATCCATGCACGGGTCATCCAGGGCCTGCCGGACATCAATCTCGTGGCCGCCTGTGGTCGCGACCCGCAGCGACTGCAAGAGCATGCCCAGCAAGTCGGTATCGAAGATATCACCACCGATTACCGCCAGCTTTTAGAGCGGGATGACGTTGACGTCGTCAGCATCACGACACACTGGCAGGAACATTTTGAGATCACTCAAGCAGCCCTGGCCAGCGGCAAGCACGTGGTGCTGGAAAAACCGATGGCGGCCACCAGCGATCAGTGTCAACAGGTGTTGGAAACAGCCGCCGCCAGTCGGGGGCAACTGCTGGTGGGACATATTTGTCGTTTTGATCCCCGCATCACGCTGGCCCGTGAAGCGATCCAGGCGGGTCGCATCGGTAAAGTGGTCTCGATGCATGCCAAGCGCAACTTGCCAAAAGCACCTGGCAGTTTACGGCTGGACAAGGTGTCACCACTGATGGGTGACGGCATTCACGATGCCGACCTGATGATGTGGATGCTGGGCAGCGCCCCGGAACGCATCTACGCCAAGAATGTGCGAGTTCATGACTTCCATTACCCGGATCTTGGCTGGGCAATGCTGGAATTTGGCAGTGACGCTGCAAACCCCAATGCGGTCGGCATCGTGGAGACGATTTGGTGTTTGCCAGAGACCACTCCCACGGTCATTGACGCCCGGATGGAAATCATCGGCAGCGAAGGAAAACTACTAATCGACTGCAGCAATACCGGCCTGGAAATACTCGATGCCAGCGGCCCCAAACAGATCGACACCACCTTCTGGCCGGTGCAACATGGTCAGGGTGTGGGCATCCTGCGTTACGAGCTCGAACATTTTGCGCAGTGTATCCGAGCGGACAAACCCTCTGAGATCATTACTCCCCAAGAAGCGGCTCGCGTGGTTGCCGTGATGCAAACAGCCGAAACATCCGCCGCCGAGGGCCGGGTGCTGGAGTTTATCGACCCGTTTTAGCCGACGTTTAGCTCAACTGGAGCGATGTTACGTCAGGTCCAATGTGCTCGGTGACAATATTACCCAGCAGCGTGTGGGGAAGATTATCATAAATCGCTACGGGCATTAGTTTTCCGACCTGGCGTTCATTACCGTCAAACACGACAATCCGATCACAGGGGGTACGACCGGTCAGTTGCTGGATCGGCCCGGCCTTGGCATCTCGCAAAGCATTCTTGCTGGGCCCCTCCACTAGTACTTCCACGACCTGGCCGACGAACTTTTCATTTTCCTCGGCACTTATCTTATTCTGGATCGCCAGCAGTTCATTATTGCGCTGCTGCTTGACCGGATAGGGAACATCATCGGGCAGGCGTCCTGCCGCGGATGTGCCAGGTCGTTCACTGTACTTGAAAATAAAGCTGTTCTTGAAACGAAACTCTCGCAAGGCATCCATCGATTGCTGGTGGTCTTCTGCCGTTTCCCCGCAGAA
Organism: Pirellulaceae bacterium; assembly: GCA_046583015.1. Lineage (GTDB taxonomy): Bacteria > Planctomycetota > Planctomycetia > Pirellulales > Pirellulaceae > JAZADA01. The sequence goes on from JAYGDG010000209.1 coordinate 3,124, forward strand.
CCCGGTAATAAAATCACTGGCCACGGCTGCCGCGGGCAAAATGTCACCGATACGATCCATCATGTCGCGGTAGTCTTGCACGCTGTAACCCCGTTTCATCCGTTGCAGGATAGCGTCTGAACCGCTTTGCAGGGGAACGTGCAAGTAAGGCGAACACTTGGGCAGGTCACGAATCGTCTCCAGCAGATCAACGGTCATATCCTTGGGATAGTTCGTAACGAACTTAATCCGTTCGATCCCGTCAACTTCGTGCAGCTGCTTCAAGAGATCGGCCAGGTGGTATTTCTTTTCGTTCTCCTGGTAGCAGTAGCTGTTGACCGTTTGACCGAGCAAGACAATTTCCAGGCACCCCTGCTCGGCCAGCACATGCGCTTCGCTGACAATTTGTGCTGGTGGCCGACCCTGCTCTGGGCCACGTGTGCCAGGCACCACGCAATAGGTACAGAACTTATCGCAGCCAATTTGAATGCGCAGATATGCCTGGAACGGCGTGGGCCGCATCGTCGGATCCCGCAATGGGTCAAAGGTCTCATGGGTTCGTTTGACCTGCTCGACGGTCCCATCGGTGCGGCTGCGGCCAACGGCCATTTGTCGCGTGGCACCGGCCTGGGCCTTTTCGATCAAGTCCGGCACCGCCTGCAATTGTCCCGGGCCGACCACGAAATCAACAAAGGGAGCCCGCTGAAAGACCAGCGACTGGTCTTTTTGTGCCATGCATCCCAAAATGCCCAGGATTTTTTCCGGGTGGTCTTTCTTGAACTCCCGCAGCGTTCCCAACAGGCTGTAGATCTTGTTCTCAGCCTGTTCACGGACACTGCAAGTGTTAAGCAGGATCGTATCTGCTTCTTCCAACTGGTCGGTTAGCGAATAGCCACGTTTGCGCAAGCTGGCCACGACCATTTCGCTGTCCAGCACATTCATCTGGCAGCCGACCGTCTCGATGTAGAGTCTTCCACCCATTGCAAATCAGGACCCGTATTACCAACTATCTCACCCCAGTTTCGCCTGGCATTGTACCACGAGTGGCCCTAAAGCTGGGAGTGCTCTGTCCGGCGACCCGGTGTCAACAAATCCAGCCACCCCCCAGCACCCGTTGGTCCTGGTAACAAACGACTGCCTGTCCGGCAGCCACGCCTTCCACGGGCTGGTCAAAATCAACTTGCAGATCGCCATTGGGCAGTATTTCCGCCGTCGCCGGTCGTGCTTCACTGTTGTAACGAATCTGCGCCTGGCACTGAAATGGTCCTTGCGGAGCAGTGACCAGCCAGTTGGTACGATTTGCTATTAATTGCAGACGCTGCAACTCCTCGCGCTGTCCGATCACGACCTGTCGGCTTTCCGTTTCAATCCGCACCACGTAGTAAGGCTCACCCAATCCAACGCCCAAACCCTTGCGCTGTCCGATGGTAAACTGTTCGATACCCACATGTTCACCAACGACGCGCCCATCGGAGGTAACGATCTCACCTGACAGATCAACTTCTGCCCGTCGCGCCCGGACAAACTCGCCATGGTTGCCGCTGGTGACGAAACAGATTTCCTGGCTGTCACGTTTATCTGCCACACCAAACCCCAGTTCCGTAGCAAGTTCACGAATCTTCTTTTTCTGATAACCGCCAACCGGCAACATCATCCTCGACAAGTAGTCTCGATCAATTCCGAAGAGCACATACGACTGATCTTTCGACTGATCCACTCCACAGAATATCCCAGGAGGTTGATGCGGATCATCTTCGGCAACCAGCCGAGCATAATGTCCGGTTGCAACATACTCGGCGGAAATCCCGTCAGCGTAGTCAAACAGCCGACCGAACTTGATCCAGTTGTTGCACATCACACAAGGGTTTGGAGTACGGCCGGTAGAATACTCCTCAACAAAATAGTCAATGATTCGGCTGAAGTCCGCTTGCAGGTTCAGCGCGTAGAAGGAAATGCCTAATTGATCTGCCACCCGTCTGGCGTCGGCAGCATCTGCGGCGCTGCAACATCCCTGTTTATGATCGGCACGCGTATCAAGAAAGGGAAGCAGCGGTGAGCTACCGTCTTCATCGGTTGAGCAGGCTTCTACCGACTCCGCCCCATGCCGCATGAAAACACCAATCACCTCGTGACCCTGCTGGAGCAGCAAGTGGGCAGCGACGCTACTGTCGACTCCTCCAGACATCGCTAGAACAACACGAGCCATCGAGTACCAATCTCCTCTACTGGGGACACAAAACCGCTGCGGGACAAGCCTGGTCGGCGATGCAGCGGTCAAAACCTTGCCCTGCCAGTCTAGGACTGGCAGGAAAGCAAAACAAGACTCGACATTCCCTGAAAAGAGACTTCTCGCTATATTCACACTCTGACAGAACGATGAGCAGGGCTGCCCGTTGGCTGGCAGATCTTCCTGGATCATCACCATGTTAACCCCGCGAGTCTATTCATGGATGCAGAACTACAAGATCGCGCTCAAACCATTCGAGACCGGATCCTTCAATTAGGAGACAGTCTTTGACTGCGCGACGAAAGCTGCTGACATAAAATCCATTGAGAACCAAATGGCATCTGCCACCTTCTGGGACAACTCCGAAAATGCGCAGCAAGTCGTGGGGCAGCTAAAGTCGCTCAAGGCGATCCACGATCCCTGGACCGCTGCGGAGGCAGCCAGCGAGGACTTAACCGTCCTCATCGAAATGGCAGAGGAAGATCCCGCTGTTGAAGAAGAAATCGCTGCTGAAGTCCAGCAACTTGAAAAACTGGTCGAAGCACTGGAACTCAAGTCACTGCTCGACGGTCCACACGATAGTGCCGGTGCCATCTTGACCGTGCATGCCCGTGATGGCGGTACGGACGCCAACGACTGGGCTGAAATGCTGCTACGCATGTATTCCCAATGGGCACAAAAGAATGATTTTTCGATAACCCTACTTGATCGTAACGACAATGACGAGGCCGGTATCAATAGTGCCGCCGTGGCCATCCGGGGACCGATGGCTTACGGGTACCTGAAAGGTGAAACCGGGATCCATCGGTTGGTTCGCATCAGCCCTTTCAATTCTGAAGGAAAACGGCAGACGAGCTTTGCTGCTGTTGACGTCTCCCCCGAGATTTCCGACACCGTCGACATCCAGATTGAAGACAAAGATGTTCGGGAAGATACCTACCGGGCCAGCGGTGCCGGTGGGCAACATGTCAACAAGACGGACAGCGCTGTGAGACTGACGCACGAACCCTCCAGAATTGTCGTCCAATGCCAGAACGAACGAAGCCAGCACAAGAATCGGGCTTCCGCCTGGAAAATGCTGCGCGCCAGGCTGGCCCGCCAGGAAGAAGAAAAACGGGAGATGCAACAGGCCCAAAAATACAAGGACCAGGCCCGCGTTGGTTTCGGATCCCAAATACGCAACTACTTCTTGCACCCGGATCAGCGTGTAAAAGATACCCGTACTGGCGTCAGTATCGGAAATTTCCAGTCTGTTCTGGACGGTAATATCGACACGTTCCTGGATGCCTATCTGCGCTGGCGTATCAAAGCAAACCCCTAGCACATTGGATTTTATTGCCCGTGACCAGTCCCCACACGCTGAATTCAATTGCCAATGACGGAACAGG
>JAYGDG010000277.1:0-2637 GCA_046583015.1 Pirellulaceae bacterium
GTGTCAGGTTGTCGAGGGCCCGGACCGTCTGGTCCGAACGCTGGAAGTGCTTGCTGACGTTGCTCAACTGGATCATGAGAAGGGTGACCGGTCCAAGGTAGAAGCGTCAACGGTTAACTACGTCGTATCACAAAGAGGGTAATGCCAAAGAGAAGTACCAGCCCGGCCAGAACTCCCGTTCCCACTGTCCAAAGAGCGGACCAACTGGCGGGCTCCGACGGAGTCGGGACAGTCTCCTGATCCGCCTTTGTCGGAACTGCGGTTTGCTGGGTCGCTGTGCTGGCCACGGGACCCCGGCTGGGATCGGCTGCCTGGTGAGGCAGCAGTCGAAAGCCCTGTTTCTCGAAAATCGCCAGCCCTTCGGTTGGCGAGGCAACGTATTTAGCAAACCTGTTTGCTTCCTTCGTGGCCGTGGACGAGCTTAAGACGGCAATTTCAATCGACGATTCACCGGCATCCAGTTCGGGGCAAGCAATGATTTTTAGCTCCGGATCACGGCTGGCCATCATGTCCCAAACAATGCCGGCCGTGACCCGGCCTTGTTTGACGACATCTATCACATCGTCGGCCGACGGTTCCTGAAGGCCATTATCGCTGACGTGAGCCAGCAGAGGTTCCCAATCTCCGGAGGCGGTTAGCAGTTGCTTGGTAACCCGTCCGATGGTTCCCGTCTCCGGGTCGCCGATCGCCACGTTGACTTGGGGATCCAAAAGGTCCTTGATTCCTGAAATACTGGTGTTGTCCTTGGCCACCACAATGACCGGTTTGCGACTTGCCAGTGGAATCGAAGGCTCCGCCAGCCCTTTTGCGGTGGCCGATTCGAAGTGGCTGTTGTCGGCAGCAAGATAGAGATCCCCGGTTTTTACGATTTCGATCTGTGCCAGCAAGTCTCCCGAGCTCCCATAGTTTACCTCGATGGAAACGCCATATTCCTGTTCGTACTGGCGGACAATTTCTCCCAGTGGATGGCGCAGGGCGTCGGCACAAAAGATTCGTAAATCAGCTGCAGTGGCAGATGTCGCCGTCGTATTTGTGTTGGCTCCAATAATCAATTCGGGGAAGAACTCTTCACCACCAAACTGAGTTTCATTCCCTTCTTCGGCTCCAAAAAGGTCAGCAATCTTGGCCGCCATGGTTTCCCAGTCGGATCGCACCAGCAGATCAACACCTGGATTCTGTTCTTTCACGGTGCAGGAGCAGGCACCGGTAATGAATTCAACGCATTGCAGCAGGTTGTCACGAGTGATGCCTTTGCCAACATAAGGAGGTAGCGCGCGGGCCCGACCGTAGACGGCAAAGACCATCGGTTCGGTGAGATCCTTTAAGTCGCTTTCGACCGCCAGCAGGCTTTGAATCAGCCAGGCTTCCTTGGGATCCTGGCGATCTAGTGTGAGCAGCCCCAGGGTATGGGCTGGCTTGGCGGCTGGTTTCTCTGCTGCCCCGTCTTTGTCAGACGGTTCTTCGGGGACCTGGTAGAGTTCCACCTTGCCCCCGTTGACCGCTGTCACCAGGCTGCGGAGTTCTTTTTCAGCATTCTTGGTGGCAACCGGATCCTGGCCACTTAAGAGGACCATGACCGCTGCTTTTCCCTGGGCCAGTTGCGCCAGCAGTTGGCGTCGTTGGGCGCTGTCGCTGAAGCTGCTCAATTGTTGTTCGGCAAGGGTTCCGATGGAAATGACACCTCCCTGGGGATTGGTGACGAGGTAACCCGGAGAGAGTTCTTTCTGGTGTTTTGTCCACAACTGCTTGATATCGGGTAAGACTTGTTTCAACTGCGGATCTTTCGACAAGTCAACCGGTATCAAGGTGGCATTGAGGATCGGATGATCGGGACGCGTTTTGACGAGTTCCTTTATCCGCGCATGAAAAGCCTGCGTTTCGCTGCCGAGTGGCTCATTATGGAAATAGTAGATTTCATAGGGGGCAGGATTCCAACGATACATGGCGTAACGATAGACCGGGGTCTCACACGCTTGCAGGATGACCAGGCCGCAAATGGTCAGGGCCAAGGCGATGGTGCTGGGCAGTAGCAAGCGACGGCGTGATCGAATGGACATCTTCTTTAGTTACCTGCGTGAGTAAGGGTACCGGTTTCAGACACGTATCAGAATATCATAACCTGAGTTCGTTGCACAATTGAAATCAGTGCGCCCGTTATTCTTCACTTACACTGACGATCTGCATGGTGTCTCCCTGTTCGATGGTGTCGACGATCTCCTGTCCTTCCAGGACTTTCCCGAAGACGCTATGTTTACCGTCCAAGTGAGGAGTCGGGACATGCGTAATGAAAAACTGGGAGCCATTGGTGTTGGGTCCGGCGTTGGCCATGGAGAGGATGCCGGGACCGTCATGCCTGAGGTCTTCGTGGAACTCATCCTCAAACTGGTATCCGGGACCGCCGGTACCAGTCCCCTGGGGACAACCGGTTTGGATCATGAAATCAGGTAGGACCCGATGGAAGGTCAGGCCATTGTAGAAACCATCGTTAGCGAGTTTCTCGAAATTTTCGACCGTTTTGGGCACCTTGTCGTCGTGCAATTGGAGTCGGATGTTTCCTCGGTTGGTTTGAATCAGGGCAATTTTCATCTTGGTTACGGTAGCCTCCAGAGAGCTAAGAAAACGATTTGGTCAGTGACT
>JAYGDG010000785.1:0-1720 GCA_046583015.1 Pirellulaceae bacterium
AACCAACATCACGGACAACGCTCCCCTGCGTCGTGGCAAGGGATCTGCCTACGAGGGGGGGGTACGCGTTCCCATGATCGTCCACTGGCCGGGCGTCACGCAGGCGGGCAGCAGCTGTGACACGCCGGTCATGACCATCGATTACTTTCCCACCATTATGCAAATCACAGCGGCTAACTCAGAGTCGAATTCGCAGAACAAGGTGGACGGGAAAAGTTTCGTTCCGTTGTTACAAGGAAAACCGGGCTTCTCGCGGGATGCCATCTTCTGGCACTACCCGCACTACCATGCCGGCGGAGACCATCCTTACGGCGCCATTCGCAGCGGCAACTGGAAACTGATCGAGTTCTATAACGACCAGCCAATCGAGTTGTACGATCTGGACGCGGACATCGGGGAAGCAAAGAACCTGGCCACCCTGAAACCAGAAATGGCCCAGCGTCTGCATGGACAACTGCAAACCTGGCGAGGCAGCGTGGCAGCCCAGATGCCAACTCGAAATCCCCGCTACGATCCCCGCAAAGCACTGCTGCCCACACGACCCTAGGCCTCTCTAACCAACGTCACAAACCTGTACACCGTGACGCAAGGAGGCCACCGGGTCATTCCAAGTCGGAATAAACTCGTGGGCCACGAAACCCTTGAAGCCCGTCTTGGCAATTTCTCGCATGACGGCCGGGTAATTGATCTCCTGGTGATCATCAAGTTCGCCGCGCCCAGGATTCCCAGCCGTGTGGTAGTGTCCGATGTACTGCTTGTACTGTCGAATCCTGCGGATGATGTCGCCATTCATAATGGAAACATGATAAACATCGAACAACAACTGGAAATTCTTCGAACCGACACGCTTAATCAGGTCCACGCAGAAATCAACATCATCTCCAAAATAACCGGGGTGACCTTTCATGGGATGGCTGTCGTCACGCGAATTTAAATGTTCCAGGACCAGCGTAATACCCTTCTTTTCTGCCAGCGGCATTACTTTCTTCCAGGCTTCAACACACCGCGTGGCGGCCTTCTCGTCATCCATCCCTTTAAAACGCATACCGGTAAAAGTGATCACTTTCTTGGCACCGATCTCGGCAGCCAACTCGACCGCGCCCTTTAAGCCTGTAACTACCTTCTCCACGTACTTGGGATCACAGGGGCCATCCTTGAAACCATGGGCGCCACTGACCAGTGAAATTTCCAGCCCCAGGGACATGGCCATCTTGTAGTCGTTACGGGAAATTCCCTCGATCCCGGTAATGCCCATGGCAACGCAGTGCTTGGCCAGTTCAGCCGATTTCATCGGTTTAAAGCACCATCCCATCACGCTATGTCGAATCGGTCCACCCTTGCGGGCAACATACTTCGGCTGGGCCTGGTCAGCTGGCAGCTGCGCGGACAAGGGGGCAGAGAACCCGGCTGCCAGGGAGACGGCAGCGGTCGACTGCAAAAATCTACGTCGTGCTGGTTTCATGATCTTTCACTAGTCCTCTTGATAAAGGTGCAGGGAAGAGCAACTTATTATAGCGGTTTCTGACGCGGCCATGCCGAGCAGGATTAGTCCAGCAAACCCCGGATGTCGATCAAGTGCAACTGTCGTCCCGCCTTCCCGTCGGGGGCGTCAATACAAACGTAGCGACTGTCGGAGCTAAAGCGAGGATGGGTGTCAACACGCCATTCACCCTTGTAAATCGCGGGCAAATGAAAATGCCCCAGGTCAATCCGCCGTTTT
>JAYGDG010000512.1:0-3946 GCA_046583015.1 Pirellulaceae bacterium
CTCTGCGACAAAGCAGTTGCTTGATGTCTACGGTATCCAGTTGGCCGAAGAGGGGTTGCTAGAGCGAGGAGAAGTAACCGTCCAGTTCGTTGAGCCCCGGACTTTAGGTGCTAAAGCTGAAGCCTTGGCTGATATTTCGGTGGGTGAAGACCAGTTGGTTGAGGATATCGTCAAGAGCGTATTGGAATCCCCAGGTTTGTCGAAAGTGGATTTGTTTACGCAGACGCATATCGATACGCGGCCGGGGTTCCAGTTGGGTGACGTGTTCTTGGCGATCAACGACGATCCCATTGAAGCAAGAGGGAGTGCGACCCGTACTCGCCAGTCAGTTGTCCTGCGGTTGCTCGACTTGGCCAAGAAAAAAGAACCCATTGAGGTCACGGTCAGGCGCGGTTTGCCTCACCCGTTTTCCTCGCATCCACGTTTGGACCTGTTTGTGGGATCTCTCAGTCCTCACAAAATGACTCAGTTCGCTTGTACCGTCTGCCATGAAGGGCAGGGGAGTGCGACTGCCTTTAAATGGGCTTCTCATACGCCCGACACCCTGGCTGATCGGGGTGACTGGATGCGGGAGCACGGCTGGTTTGACAATCATCATTGGGTTTATCCGATGCACCCTAAGCGGTTCGCGGAGTCGTCCTGCTTGAAATGTCATCACAACGTTACCGAATTGGAGCCCAGCCCGAGCTATCCTGAGCCCCCTGCTCCCAAGTTACTGAAAGGTTACAACCTGATCCGTAAATACGGGTGTTACGGGTGTCATGAAATTAACGGATTTGAAGGCCCCGATAAACGCATCGGTCCAGATATGCGTTTGGAGCCGAATTTCTTTGCCGCGGCATTGGCGCTTAAGGCAGATACTGGTTTCCAGAAGTTGTCGTCCGAGGAACAGGGTTTGATCGAGCATCTAATCGATCATCCGGAAGAAGATGCGGTACGGGCGCGAGTGTCTGACCTGTTAACCAGGGACGAGCTTCGGGAAACGGATGCAGAGACGGTAGCAGCAACGCCCGAGACGGTCTTCGAAGGGAGCTTTCGCCGCAAGATGGCTTCCTTGCTCAAAGATGTTAATTCCGCTGGAACGTTGCGCAAGCCTGGTCCGAGTTTGCGATTCGTGGGGAAGAAGGTCGACGGAGATTTTCTCTATGATTGGATCGCCCAACCGGAACGATTTCGGCCCAGTACTCGGATGCCCCAGTTCTTCGGATTGTGGGATCACCTGGATACTGGTCAGGGAAAAGGAGCAAAGTACGAAGCTGATCGCCACAAGATATATGAACCGGTCGAGGTGCAAGCAATTGTTGATTACTTGCGAGACCGGACCCAGTCATTTGATTATTTGCAGCCACCCGCTGGAATTAGCCCGACGACCCCGGAAGAGCAGGTGTCGCGAGGCAAGGTCCTGTTCCAGGAACGTGGCTGCCTGGCTTGTCACAGCCATGTGGACTTCCAGGAGATGGAGTCGTTTCGGGATCCTCGGCAATCGGTACAGGGGCCGGATCAGTCTGTCCTGGCAGGAAAGTTTGGTACGGATCAGGATTCCACTGGGCCTCGCTGGGTGTACAGCTGGATCAAGGAGCCCAGCCGTTACCACGCGCGAACCGTGATGCCAGACCTGTTCCTGGATCCCATTGAGAAGAAGGATGTGACCGGCAAGGTCGTGGAGCGAACGGACCCGGCGGCAGATATTGTGGCCTACTTGCTTTCAGGAAAAACTTCCTGGCAGCCTCAAGTTCCGTCCGTCGATCCAGGGGCTGTGGATAAACTGCTGGAGGTCTATCTGAGGGATGGCTACGCTGTTTCGATGAATGACATTAAGAAGAGGGGCTTCTCGCCTGCTCAGGCGGCCCGTTTGCAGGGGCATGAACGGGAACTGGGTGTTTCGCAAGAAGATTATGATGCCAAGAAACCGCTTTCCCAGGCGCAGAAAATGCGTTACCTGGGACGCAAGTCGATTGCCAAGTATGGTTGCTACGGATGCCACGACATTCCCGGCTTTGAAGATGCCAAGTCGATTGGAACGAGCCTGGCAGATTGGGGCCGGAAGGATCCGGGCAAGTTAGCCTTTGAGCATATTAATGAATTCCTGGCTGGCCATGGTCACGGGCACGCCAGTCATGCGGATCAGTCGCATGGCGACGAAGCAGAGCCATCGTCAGCCGATCATGCCGCCGAAGCGAGTGAGTCGGCTCGAGGCAGCAATTTCGACGATCAGATGCCAGGCTTCTACGAGCACCAGTTGCACTCGCACAATCGTACCGGATTCATTTATCAGAAGTTGCGGGCACCACGCAGTTACGATTACCACAAGACCGAAAACAAGACTTACAACGAGCGTTTGCGGATGCCCCGGTTCCCGTTTAGTACCGAGGAGCGCGAAGCGGTCATCACGTTCGTGCTCGGTCTGGTTGCCGATGCGCCGCGGGCCAAGTACATCTACCGGCCCAAGCCGAGGCAACAGGCCGTCGAAGCGGGGCTGCGAGTGATCGACAAGTACAATTGCAAGGGTTGTCACGTGTTGACGGCTGAAACCTGGGACCTGGCGTTTCCCGCCGGGGCCTATCCACCGTCCCCACCGGCCCAGGCAACCGAGCAGTTGTTCCCATTCCAGCGGTCAGTCTTTAGCCGGGAAGAAATCGATGCATCCCGGCAACTGGACGGGCAGGGCCGTCAGCATGCAACCGTCAGTGGACTGCCAACCTTGAGAGAACGCGGCTGGCCAGCCGTAGACGATCACGACAGCAACGACAGCCTGAACAGCTTCCTGGGTGACAACGAGATTTTTCCAACCACTTCGCTGACGCTGTTCATGGATCTCTGGAAACCAACGCTGTTAGGTGGGCATGCTTACGAAACAGGTCTCAATGCGATCGGCGTTCGATCTGATTACGTGCAGTCTCGTACCGCAGCCAGTGGTGGTGACCTGTCGAAATACCTGTTGCCCCATATTGTTGCCCGCTATCAAAAGCCGCCAGAAAAACCTGGTGAAGAGGCAACGAAAGTGACCATGTGGGGTTACCTGGCTCCGCCGCTGATCGGGGAAGGTAAGAAAGTGCAGACCAGTTGGTTACATGAATTTCTCTTGGACCCGTCCCAGATACGACCTTCGGTTGTATTACGCATGCCGCGGTTCAATATGTCGGAGCGAGAGGCGACGCAACTGGTGAATTATTTCGCTGCTCGTGACAACGCCGATTTCCCCTATTCATTTGTGCAGCGGCGTCGTACGGCGCACCTGGAAGCGGAAGATGAAGCTTACCGTAAATTGTTGCGTGACCAGGAGCATGCCGAGGATCCTCAAGCGGGGCGACGTTTTGCCGATGCGATGAAGGTTATTGTGGATAAGGATAATTGCGTTTCCTGTCACATCGTTGGTGACTACGTGCCCAAGCGACCGGATCCGGCTCCCAACCTGGCGCAAGTTTATCGCCGCTTGCGACCGGACTACGTTCGTAACTGGGTCGCTAAGCCCAAGGCCGTTCTCCCGTATACGAATATGCCCATCGTGTTTAAATCTGATCCGAAAGACGAGCGATTCGGTGGTGGGGTGAAACAAGAGCTCTATCACGGCAAACGAGTTGAGCAACTTGATGCCGTGGTTGACTTGCTGATGAATTATGACAGGTACGTGAAACAGCGTGCCAACATTCGTTCCATGGTTAAGACCGTCCCGGCGGCCACTGAGCCAGACGATGAGGCGGAGGATGCACCGGGATCCGGTAGTGGAAATTAATTATTTTTGATTTGAATAAGCAGCGAGGTGATGTAGCACAAATTGACTGGATAACTGGGAATGTCGAGTGTGAAATTGGTCAGTGGGCCTGTTTTACCGGGTGCCTGAGGCCGGCAAAATGGTCCGCCAGGACAAGGGCCTTTATAATGACCTGATCGTCACACCTGGCTGCTGAGAAGGAAACCGCTCGGCAGACTTAATTTCCACCGAGTT
>JAYGDG010000803.1:0-6506 GCA_046583015.1 Pirellulaceae bacterium
GTATCGATTGATTTAGGAGTCACTCCCATGATTCGCTCATCACTACGCGTTCTTTTGTTAACAGTTCCCGTGCTTCTTACCATGGGCTTGTTCACCACCACCAGCGTCACCGCACAAGAGGAAGAACCAGCAGCCGTGGCGGCACCCGCGCAGCCTGCTGCCCGTACCTACGGACAACCAGATTTGTTCTACAATTACTATGTACCCGGTGGCCCCGGTGGAGTACCGACAGCCATGTACCTGGCACCCCGTCCGGTACCGCCACTAGTGGGACACACCTACTTTACTTACCAGCCCTTGCTGCCCCACGAATACATGTACACGCACCAGCGCAAGTATTATCGCTACTACGATTGTGGCACCGGACTGACACGTACCCGTGTTCGATACTTGCGAACACCCATCCTTGATCACTTCTTTTCTCGTTGACATCGCCTGGAACTGAATCATATTAACGGAACCAGAAGTTTGTCGCTTTTGTTTGCTGAATCACGTGAGTCACCTCGAGCTGACTCATCTAGAAAGGAACTAGACGCATGAGCAAGAAACTGCTCTCAATCGCCCTCTTGTTGACACTCACATTCGCTGCGTCGCCGACAGAAGCCGAAGCTGGCGGACGCATCATGAACCACTGGGGTCAACGCTATGCCGCCACCATGTCATGGCATGACAATTATGTTCATACGGCTTATGGTCAGCCCCTGGCACTCGTGGTACCACCAACCGTTCAAACACACCGCCAAATGGGTTGGGGAGTTTCCCAATCGCAACTCACGCCCATCTATCACCAGTATCAGCGCGGTTTTCCTGGTGCCATCGGAAACGCCACCACACGATTCCGGAATACACCCGCTTGGCCCAGCCACACCAGCCAGTTTGGTGTCTACTACCTCCGAGCACCCTGGTAGTAGAGAAGGCGACTTGTTGTACCCGGATCGGTTCTAAGCCTGGTGCGCTAAATCTGTTCTGCGCAGATGTTGGTTCGCTCTCTGCGCTGCCGTTTACATCACGGTTGGGAACGTTTTAGCAGCGCTTCAAATTGGGCCTTCATGCCAGAATCTTCCCAGCCGCTGGTGGCCTGCAGGTAGCGGAGACGGGCCGCTGTCTGCTCCGGCTGACCCAAGCGAAAATAGGTCATGGCAACCTGGTACTTGGCTCGGTACCAGCGCGTTGATTTCGGCGGACTGTGTTGGGCAACTCGTCGCCACTGCTGCAAGGCCTGCTGCCGGCTGCCGGGATTATCAACGGCAGACAACAACTCCGCGTAGGTCTCCTGGATACTACCCGAACGCGGGTGGTCAGCAGCCAGTTGCTTAAATACTTGCAGCGCCGCAACCTGCTGTCCAGCATCCGCTAAGGCCCGGCCGCGAAGCTGAACAAATCGCAACTGGTCGACAGCGCTCAGTTGTCCCTGGTGAGCCTGCAACTGGGCAATTAGCGTTAGCTGCATTTGGGCCAGTTGTGTTTTTGCTCCGCCAGTGGCTTGTCGCGTCAAGTTCGCCAGCGCAGCAATCGTTTCCAGGATCTGCGAAGGCTCTCCACCGGCAAGCTGTTTTAAGGCAGCAGCTGCCTCTTCTTTCTTATCTTGTCCAGCCAGGGCCAGCACCAGCAGTCCACGGGCTGCAAAAACCCAGCCTTCTTCCGCCACAGGTTGTCCCTGTAACGCTGCCCTGATCATTGCTTCAACGCGGGCCAGTCCGGTAGCCGAACCCTGCAATCGAAAGCGAGCGGCAATCAAGACTGCCTGCCTCGTAGCTGGACTCCAGCGTCGCGGCAGCTGGCCCTCAGTTCCCAATACAACCGCTTCAAAGAACTGAACCGCTTCCCCCTGGGCCTGTTGCAACTGCGGCGGATCGGACGCTAACGATTTGAGTTGCAACCACCAGCAGGTTTCCAGCAGTTTCAAGACTGCCACATATTGAGTAAATTCAACCGAGATACCCTGGTAAATCTCAATCGCCTGTTCGAGTTGACCATCGCGGCGCAGTTCATTGCCCAACCAGACGCGAGCCTGGCTGGCCGTCAGCGACAGGGGCCAGTGGGCCAGATGTTCTTCCAGTAATTGTCGATAACCTGAACGGTCCCGGGTTTCATCTTTCAGCTGCTGATAACTGCCTTGAATTGCCTGTAGATGAACACTGCTGGCCTGTGGATGCAATTTGAGTCTGGTAGCCAGTTGTCTAAGTCGCTTGGTATAGGATTCAAGGCGATTGCGTTTCTGTTCAATCAAGGCTGCCTTGTACCAAAGTTGAAACGCCTCACTGGTCACTCCCGCTTTTTCTGCCAGTACCGCTCCCTGCTCATAAGCAGCCAGCGCCTCTTCCATTTTTCCTTTCAGGTACAGGTCATCCGCGGTGCGATGTAATATTTCCAGGTTACTGGTGTCTCGACCGGCAATCCTGAGCAAACGGGTTTCGGCCCGTCGTCCCCAGTAAGCCCCATGCTGGCTCTCCAAAAACCGGACCATATCGACCGCCCGTTGTTGCCACTGCTGGGCCGCGGCCGTTTGATTCATCTTGCGAGCCTGCTGCCACTGCACCAGGCTCACTTCCATCCGGGCCAGGTCCAGTTCCGGCGACGTGATGTTTTCGATACGACGTGGCTGCTGGGCCAGCGCCAGCGCTGCTGCCAGGCGGTCGCTCGCCAGTTCGATCCAGATCAACTCGGCGCGCGCCTGCAACTGCAACTGCGGTTCACGACCAGCCTGGTGGAGTGGCGTGACAGTTTTCCTGGCTGCTGCCAGTTTTCCCAGCCATCTCAAACAAATCGACTGATCCCGTTGTATCGGCCCCACCAGTGCATCTTCGGGAGCGAGTTGATTAAGTGGTTTGGCGAGTTGATTGAGCGCTTTCTGCAGTGCAGCAATCTGGTCGTCGCTGCCATCCGGGTAACAGAGTGCCTGATTCCGAAACGCACGTGCCAGTTGAAATTGGACGTGGTACTGTAACGACATCAAGCGAGTTTGCGAAAGACTGTCATTATCGCCAGTTTCTTTCCTGGCAGCGGGTATCATCTTGCTCAACGTGGCATCGAGTTTTTCGAGGATCCGAACAGACATCCGCAACGTTTCTAGCGCTGCCATCAGTCTCTCGTTCGACTGCAGGGAAATCACTGCTTCCTGGCGCAGTAATTCACCGCGAGCCAACAAGGTGAGGGCATCCTGTACCTGGACAAGGGTGCGCTGGGGGTAACGGGGATAGCGCTGCAAGTAATCCGAAGCCACTTTGCGTGCCTGTTGCCATTGCGCTGGGCGCGCATCGGCTGGCAACGAAAGTGCATGCTGGGCATGCGTGCGAATCCATTCAATCGTCCACTGGGTCCGCTGCAACACAGAGAGGCCCGGCGTCTCCAGGTGAAGCTGGCAATGCGACTGGGCCACCTGAAACAGGGCCCGTTTGCGCAAGCCGTCGAGAAGCTGGCTGTCTTCGGTCTCCATGAAGTCATCGGCAGCTGCAAGCTCGCCCCTACTGACAAGCAGGCAAACGGCAAGGCTGAAAATAATTCGCCAACAACCTTCTCTGAACATAGATTCCTCTCGCAGCTAGATCGGTTCCGAAGCAGCAAATTGAATACGATCGAAACCGGCACTTCGCGAACGGTCATAAACATCGATCACGTGTCCCAGCGGAACCTGCTTATCCGGATGCAAAATAACAGGCGCATCACGTTTGATCTCTTGAATGATCATCAGTCTCTCTTGCAACTCTGCGAGACTGGCCACCGGATTGTCGTTGATCGACCAGCTGGGCTGCTCGTTAAGCCAGCGAATACGAACCACAACGTCATCAAAATCTGCTTCTGGAAGTGGCTCCATCGGTTGTGCTTCTTGATTACCGGCTGCTACCGACAGCTGGCTGGGCAGTACGTATTCGATTTTTTGCAGTTGAGCATTCCAAATAAAGAAGACCAGCAGCAGGAAAACCACGTCGATCATGGGCGTTAGCTTAATTTCTAGCTCACGCCCCTGGCGAGAATTGGAGTCTGGTAAGCGCATCTCTACAACGCTCCTTTCTCGCGAAAGACCGCAAACGTCACATTCCAAATACCTGCCCGGGCGCAGGAAAGCATGATCGGCTCAACGACTTCATAGGGAACTTGCCGGTCACTACGGATGCGAACTTCCAAGTCCTGTCCGTCTTTCTCGACCGCCTGCTTGAGTTGGGATTCCAGTTCCGCGGGAGTGAGCGCATACCCGCGTACTAGCAGTTTTCGGCTGGCCGTAACATTCACCACTAAACTTGGCTTTTCTAGATCGAGCAGTTCCTGGCCATTGCCGGCTGCTGGCAAATCCAGCTGCATGTGCACTTCCTGTCGAGCAAGATGGCTGGAAACCAGAAAGAAGATGATCAACAAGAACACCACGTCAATCATGGGTGTCATATTGAAGACCAGTGAGCTTCGTTGGTTATTGTCTGGTATCCGCATCTCGCACGCTCTCAATCTTTCTGGGGACGAACACGGGGCGGGGGCGGCGGCGGTTTCGGGCTGCCACTGCGCCGTTTCTTCAGCGGAGCAAAGGCGTGGACTGACATGTAGGACGCTTCCACCACCAGTTGATCGACTCGATTGCGAAAAACTGCAAATGCGCCTAGCGATGGAATGGCCACGATTAAACCTCCCACGGTTGTGACCAGCGCCTGGTAAATCCCTTCGGCCAGGTCCCCGGCCCCGGCGGAGCCTCGTGAAATTGCTACCTGGTGAAACGCAAAAATCATCCCGATTACTGTTCCCAGCAAACCTACCATGGGAGCAATATTGCCAATGACCGACAGGTATTCAATCTTGCGATACAGCCGAGCCGACTGTTCTGCAGTTGCATCTTCCAGTGCTTTCTCAACGGCGGTCCAGCCTCCTTCAATTTCACTGAGGCCGTTGAGTAACACGAAGGAGAGCAGGCTGGGCTGCTCCCGGCAAAGAGCTTCGGCCTCCGCGACTTTTCCAGCGGCCAATAATTCACGAAATCGTTCTCCCAACCCGGCTGGGATAATGTCAGAGCGACGTAACGTCATCAGTTGTTCAAAGACCAGGTAGGCAGCTGTTAAGGAAAGGCCCAGCAACAGCAGGATAATAAGAAATCCGGCCCAACCGCCTGAAAAAACAATCTGCATAAACCCCTTGGGACTCTCGTCCGCTGGAGATTCCGTGGGCGTGGGCGTGGGATTGGATGGACCCGCTTCCTGGTCCGCTTGTGCCACCTGGCGCAAGGCCGCCGCCGAATCAGCCTGGGCGGATTGATCGACCATCCAAACGGACGCCAGAACCATCACTGCCACGATGCCCAGGAGAATGCGCCGTTGAACTTGCTGATTGTCATTGATCATTCGATTTATCCTAAATACTGGCTAACGGCTAATAAGTCTGGTCAACAGTAACCCTGCTACTCTTTGGGCTGGGGCTGACTCTTCGGCTGCCCTTGATCCAGCCATCGCTGAGCCTGGCCAGCTGCAACAGTGCTGGCATACCTGGTAACAATTTCCTGGTACAGGTTGCGCGCCTGGGGTTCACGCTGGAGTTGGTTTAGTTTCTTGGCAGAAGCCAGTAACGATTCAGCAGCAAGCTGATAATGTTGAGGATAGTCAATTGGGATTCGCATCCAGGAAACAATGGCCTGTTCGTGATGTTGATGTCGGCTCAAACCGCCGGCCAGCAGGAAATAAGGTCCCGCCCGCAGCGCTGTTGGCAGTCGAGAAATCTGCCCTTTCCATTGCTTCAGTCCCTGGAGCGAAACGCTGACCTGCTGTGTCCGCCACAATTGTGCCTCGGCCAGCAAGGCTATCCGCGGATCGGTATCAGTCGTTAGTTGTTTGAGCACTTGGATCGCCACCCCTCGCTGCGCTGTCCCTAGCAACCAGCTGGCTCCCAGCAAGCGAGCGGCTGGCAACTGGGAACCGGTTAACCAAGTTTGGGCGTGTCCTTCCAGGGCTGGCGAAACCGTTTGTTTTCCCCAGGTCAGTGGCAGGGCCTCGAAATAGAGCGTGTTGGGATCACCAGCCAGCACCACGCTCAGGAAATGGTCACCTGCCTGCTCAATCTGACCAAGGCCCTGGTAGCACCAAACCCACTGGACCAGGATTCGCTGCCGAGCCCAAAGTCGCGTCTCTTCTTTGACGGCCTCTTGATAAGCCAACAATGCTTGTTCGAATTCATGGTCGGCCAGCAGTTGATTCCCGAGGACATGTTTTGCTGTCCAGGAGGTCTCGACTTTCTTGACCCGGGCCGTCTCGATTCGCAGCGTGTTTCCACCCAGCAGTTCCAACGCCAGGAATTGTCCGTTGTACGCCCGAATACGACCAGTAAGTGTTTGCTGCTGGTCACCTGCTCGATTGACAACCACCACTTTGTCGAACTTGGTCTCCTGGGCAAGACAGCAATGGTTTACACATGTCAGCCCGAGGAACCAGTAGCCGATGAGCCCGCTGACCAAGCAGAATCGCAGGCACCGCTGCAGCACGGCAACCCTGGCGGTTGAACGCCTCAACACACTCGCTTGGCTAGTCCAAAACAGG
>JAYGDG010000747.1:0-5324 GCA_046583015.1 Pirellulaceae bacterium
AAGCGCAATGTCACACTAGGGCTGACTCCCTACCTCGACGACAAGAAGCTGGCAGACAAACAATTTGCAGCAGCTTTAGAGTTATTTCCCAACGGTGAGTCGCGCAGCTTGGATAGTGCCGAACTGGTCTATAGCTGGCTCGTGGAACAGGAAAAATGGGAAGACGTTCCATTCCTCTATGCACCACATCCATTACTGCGCAAGCTGCTGGACGTACCTGTAAAACACATGAAATTCAAGTACGTCTCGCCACGCCAGGTACTGGAATCCGAGGGACTGCAGAAACATGTGCAATCGATCCAAGACCGCAAAGAGGAAGCTCGTCAGCGGGAAGAAAAATTCATCCCCTCACTACTCGATCAACAGGTCCAAAAACTGATCGATCGATACCAGATCTATCGCACGATTTCCTTCGACGCTCGCAAGCCACTTACCCTGGGCCCCTTAATGACACCTGGCTCTCGAGCAGATTTCATGATGAAAGCAGAACTCGTCGCACGACTGCTTCAGGAAAACTCTCCCGAGGGTCGTAGTTTCCACAACATGCTGCAAATCTTTGCGGAAGCTCCCGGTGAAGGCGAAATCAAAGTCGCTTGCCAGTCGACATTGCAGTCCATTCAAGCCATTTTCCAGATTGCCGATTCATTGCGGCGAAACATGCAAGCGATCACGATGGGCGCAGCCGACATGGATGAGCCTGTTGGAAATGTATCCTTGGCCGAGGCAGCCAAAAACGCCCAGCAATTCGTGCTGGCCACCCAAGAACTGGACTCACATTTTCAAGACCAAAAACTGAGTCTAGCCAAGCAATTCGGTGTGATGAATATCCAACAGCAGGAGGGACTGAGTAAGATCTTTCGCGAGATGATCTCTAAATCGAAAGAGTTAAAGCGACTGGCCCGAGAAACCCAACTGGCACTCTACTACGCATCCCATCAAAACCAAAGCAAGCCTTTTAAGACCTTTCAAAGCCCGATGGTCATGCCGGCCTTGAATGCAGCTGCTTTGGATAAAAACCGTGATGTCCGGAATTCATCGCAACCCTGGCTTAGCATGCAGGCAATTCTCTATGGCGACGACGTCGTGAAGGGCTACCCGCAGTCAGAGCTTCAAGAAGTTCGAAAGGCCTGGAAAATAACCGCCGATCATTATCGAAACCGCACTAGCAAGTCACGGGCCAAAGACTTTGCGAAAGCACAGGAGAAACTGGCCTCATCGCTTCGTTCCCTGGGGAAGTCTCTGGAGAAACAACGACTCGAACTGGTAAACAAGGAGTTGGAGCCTCATCACCGTGATGACGATCTGATCTCCTACACCCAATATCCGATCGCTGGTAGGGACCTGCAACGCCTGCATATCGAAGTGCGTTACAATCGCATCAACCCATTTAAGCGATCCTTCATACTGTGCCTGTTGGCACTGGCGATGTTCTCCGTGGCTTTTGGGAAAATGCGGAAGAATATCTTTGCACTAGCCATTGTCGTCTGTCTCGCGACACTGTTGTGGACAGCCTACGGGTTCTATCTTCGCATCATGATCACCAGTTGGGCTCCCGTGACCAATATGTACGAAACCGTCATCTGGGTTCCTTTTGCCACACTGGCACTCGCTACCTGGTTTCTACTCTGGCCGATCACTCAAACGGGCGCTCGTAATTCCTGGCGACTGACAGCGATTCCTGGCAGCTGGGAAGCAAAACCGCTGACCGAGTCACAACAGCAACAACTCTCGCCAGAAAACTGGAAACGGGCCGGTTGGGTCAGTGTGCTGGTGCGACTTGGGATCATGACAGGAATGTTTTATTTTCTCACGATGATGCCCTTGGGAGATGGCAGCAGACCGTACTTCAATATCATCCCTGACCTGGGTAGCAGCCAGGGACATGCCCAGGGACTCGCCAACACGCTGGGTGTCTGGGGTGTGGGACTCTTCTGCGTATTATTGGCCATTTGGCTACTGCCCCGATTGATCCTGGCCATTGCAGCAAGCGTTGTTCTTGTTCCGATGAACTGTCGACAAACCGGACAATTCAGTCAAATGATGGAAGAAGTGTACCAGCGCCGATCATTCGCCCTGGCCGGCACAGCCCTGGCCAGTGTCTGTTTTTTACTTGCTTGCCTGGCGCCAAATGATGCCTTAGATGAAAATATCTCCGCTCTGCAACCTGTCTTGCGCACGAACTTCTGGCTCACCATCCATGTCCTCTGTATTGTTTCCAGCTATGCAGCGGGTGCGCTCGCCATGGGACTGGGCAACGTGGCTCTCTTTCATTACCTCTTCGGCAAGTACCGAAAACCGGGGAGTTCGGCCGACCTCTCGGCAGTTGTCTCGAGCGAAGGAACCATCGAGGGAGCCGAAAGCAGCCAGGACGTCACGAGCGACGAAGCCGCAGACCAGGCGGCAATAGAACCATCTGCTAATCCCGAACCTCCTCGCAAACTGAAACCTCGGCCCCCCGAAGCATGTGCTGCCCTGGCAAGCCATGCCTATAAAGCGATCAAAGTGGCCGTCTTGCTGCTGGCTGCCGGTACCATCCTGGGTGGCCTCTGGGCTGATGTCTCCTGGGGACGTTTTTGGGGCTGGGATCCAAAAGAAGTCTGGGCCCTGATTTCGCTGCTCGTCTACCTGGCAATCCTGCATGGACGCTATGCCGGCTGGTTCAGCAATTTCGGCTTGATCTTTGGTACCGTCCTGGGAGCAACCATGATCGTGATGTCCTGGTACGGCGTCAATTTTGTCTTGCCGATGCTCTCCACCAGTGGAGAGGTAGGATTACACTCCTACGGTTCTGGGGCTGGCGGACTCGAATATGTTGCCGGCTTCGTGATCGCCAACTGGCTGTTCTTAGCAGCCGCTACCACGCGCTATACCATTTCCACCAGCGGGACCTAACGGGGCACTGTAGCAGCGGGTAAAGGCGTTGGCCGGGCCTGCAAGACCGGTTGTGGACCCGGTCCTTGCAGCAGACGCAAAGCACCGCGACTCAGGGGCAAACCTGCCGTGGAGGGGCTGCCGAAAGAACGAGCCAGGGCCTGGCTGGAAAGACGCCGAGGTGAAACCCCGGCAGCCAGTAACACGCCGTGTGGGTGCCGCAAGACAGATCCAGCGTATCGTCCCTGGTCTTCGCCAAGCAACACAATGCCACTCTCATCCAAATCAAATCGACAACTTAACCTCTCGTAGATACCCTGTTCCGCACCCAGGTCATGAATCCACTGCAATCCTAATTCCCTGGCCGCCTGACGGAGCAAGGAACGTTTGACAAGACCGTTTTCTGCAATCAACCTGCCGGCGGCTTGAACGCAATGGTCATTGATGATGCGAGCCCGCTGCAGTTGCAGTTGCGCTGAACCCGTTAACCCCGCTGCGCAAACCGGTCCTAACCAGTGCTGTAAGTCGACTCCCGAAAACTCACCTGCTATCTCCATCAACTGGCCATCAACCGATTCCCTGGCCGACAGCTGTCCCCGAAAAGATGTCTCCTCTCCAAGTGCCGCCAGCTGTGGAAACAGGGGTAGCAGCAGCTGGCAGGGGAGGGAAGTAGCTGCCGTATCGAGGGTGACTTGAGTCTCCGCACTCGCCTGGTGCTGGCGATGCACCTGGATTGCCACAGGAACATCAGCGAATCGTGGATTTGTCAGGTTGACCGTTATCGTTGTTCGTTCCGCTTCCGAACGAAGATGACAGGCAAATCCCATCTCCGCAGATCCTGCGGCCAGCTCCCCTGGCAATGCTCCAAAATCAACCGGCCCGCTTGAAATAACAACATTTCCCAAGCCTGTTTGACGCAGCAGGTGCTGCACGAACCACTGCCATGTTTCCGGTCTTTGAGCAATCTGCAGTTGGAGATCCTCCAACTGCACGACCTGTTGACCTGCCGACTCACTCAAGCGAATGATCGCAATACTGCCACAATCCAAGCCGGATTCGGCATCATGCAACTTCGCACCCCGTAAGACGATCAGTCCTGGACGTGGATTTTCAACTGCCGCGAGGGTAACTTTCAGCCCCAACTTTACCGCCAACTGCTGCTGCCAGTGCAGTTTTGTTTGCTGCTTAACCAGGGACGTGTTGCGAGCGATTCCCCAACTGAGCATCAACAGCGTGGGCGCAGCAACAACGATCAGGAAAACCAGGCGACAACAGGTTTTTCGGACACGGTCATGCATCAAGCGAACGTCCTTGTTCGTTTGTAAAGGGTCTGTTGGCAACCGCTCTCTTACACTACCTGCCTAACGTTCTCTTGCCATCCGATCGAAAAGATCGCGACGGGCGTGCATTTCGGCGATACTGTCGTTCCCAAATTTTTCCACCAGCGCTCGAGCAACTTCAAACGCCACCACGTTTTCCACGATGACACTGGCCGCCGGAACGGCACAAGTATCACTCCGTTCATAGGCTGCTTCCTCGGCCTCTTTGGTTTCCATGTTAATCGATTCCAAGGGCTTCCTTAACGTACTGATCGGCTTCTTGGCTGCCCGGACTACCAGTGGCTGACCATTGGTCATACCCGCTTCCAACCCACCGGCATTGTTCGTTGGACGCTCATAACCCAGGGTTGCCGTATGGCGTTTCGTTTCATCATAGGAAATTGGGTCGTGCACCTCGGATCCCAGGCGTCGAGCAGATTCGAAACCGAGACCGATTTCAACACCTTTGATCGCCTGCACAGCCATGACGGCCTGCGCAATACGTCCGTCCAGCTTAAGGTCCCACTGGGCGTGGGTTCCGAGACCGAAAGGCAAGCCTTCAACACGCGTTTCCACCACGCCCCCAAGGGTATCCCCGGATTTACCGACTTCATCAATTTTCTGTTTGAGCTGCTCGTCTTTGCTTGGATCCAGCGAGTATATCTCACTCGCATCGCGCCATTCTCGCTGTTGCTCCAGGGAACCTGCGGGCGGGTCAATGGAAACACCACCAAGCTCGACCACGTAGCCAATCACTTCAATACCAAACTGCCCAAGTAACTGCTTAGCCAGGGCACCGGCAGCAACTCGCACACAAGTTTCACGGGCACTAGCTCGCTCTAACACCCCCCGAATCGATCCCAGGTACTTCACGGCTCCGGTCAAATCTCCGTGCCCAGGCCGTGGGCGCTGCAAGTCTTCCAACTGCTCAAGCTTGCAGTCTCGGTTAATCACTTGCAGCGCGATCGGACTGCCAAGGGTCGTCTGCTTCCAAACTCCCGTCAGTATTTCTACCGTATCAGTCTCAATTCGCTGGCGGCCACCGCGACCATAACCACCCTGGCGACGGCGTAATTCATGGTCGATGGACTCCGTCTCCAGTTGTAACCCGGCTGGAAAACCATCGACCATCGC
>JAYGDG010000777.1:0-3980 GCA_046583015.1 Pirellulaceae bacterium
GGCCGGCGGCCTTTCGCCAGTTAATTCGCTGGTCCGTCTTGCGGCCCAGCCTCCACAACCGGGTACGGCGATGAAGACCGTAGAGAAAGCAGCTAATCGAACAGGCTGCCAGCAGGTAAAAAAGGCACCGTGAGACGGTACCGATGTTTCCCATGATTTCGCGTGTCAGCGAATCATCCGGCATAAAGGTTGTCCTGTTCTGTGGAGTTAGTTCTCGTCACGTTCGGCAGCAAGTTTTTCGACCAGCCGGGGCACGATCTCATAAGCATCGCCGACCAGGCCAAAATCGGCAACGTCGAAAATTGGTGCGTCGGGATCCTGGTTAATGGCCACGATGACGCGCGAGTTCTTCATGCCAGCCAGGTGTTGCACGGCACCGGAAATACCGACCGCGATATACAGTTCGGGGGCCACGATCTTACCGGTTTGCCCGACTTGCAGTTCGTTGGGCGTGATACCCGCATCGACCAGGGCGCGGGAACTCCCCGTGGCTCCTGCCAGCACATCTGCCAGCCCGCCGATCAGTTGTTCGTAGTCTGCTGAATTCTTGATGCCCCGCCCGCCCGATACCACGACTCGCGCTTCGGTTACATCTGGTCGCTGGCTTGTTTTGGCTTCGATCCGTTCGTAATGGATGTGATCAGGGAGTGCGGAGTCATCGATTGCCAGGGCTTCGCATGAATGACCGGTGGCTGCAGGCTCGGCGGCTTCGTAGGCAGAAGCTCGAATGGTTACGATGTAAGGCTGTTGGGTTAGCCTGACGCTGGCGATGACCGCCCCGGCATACATCGGTCGCTGCATGATCAGTTGTCCATCGGTCCATTGGTGCCCGATCACGTCACTGGCCATGGCCCCGCCAAGCAGTCCGGCGGCACGCCCGACAATATCCTTGGCATAAGTGGTCGAAGCTGCCACCAGCAGGTCGATGTTGCGCTGGGTGACCGTTTGCGCAATGACTTTTGCGTATCGATCAGCGACCGGATTGCCCAGGGCAGCATGTTGAGCGATCAGCACGGGAGCGTAGCGAGCGGCGTCCTGGGCCGCCTCGTCAATTTCGTGCCCGACTAGTAACACTTCCACCTGTCCGCCGGCCTGCTCTGCAACCGAGCGGGCAAAACCGATCGCCGATCGACTTCCGGGGCGAATGGTAGAACCCTCGTACTCGGCAATCACTAAAACTCGCACCGGTTTACAACTCCCCTCAGAGGACTTCTGCGTCGTTGCGCAGCTTGTCGATTAATTCGTCGGCGTCCTGGACCCGTACGCATTGTCGGTTGGTGGAGGATGAAGACATTTTCAAGACTTCAATACGTGGCACGATCTCGATGCCCAGCTCGGCAAGTGACAGCCGGTCGATCTCTTTCTTTCTGGCTTTCATGATGCCTGGCAGTGATGCATAACGCGGTTCATTCAGTCGCAGATCAGTAGTGACGACGGCTGGCAAGCCAACCTGGATGACTTCAATTCCGTGGTCGGTTTCTCGATGCACGCGTAATCCCGCTTCGTTGAACTCCAGTTGGGAAGCGAAAGTTGCCTGGGGCCAGTTGAGTTGGGCAGCCAGGAACTGGCCAGTCTGGTTGGCGTCATCGTCGACGGCCTGTTTTCCCATCAGCACCAGGTCTGGTTGCTGGTCAGCAACGACCGCTGCCAGGATACAAGAGGCGTTCCAAGGGTCGAGCTGATCCATCGTTTCCACCAGGATGGCCCGATCTGCTCCCATGGCCAGGGCGGTCCGCAGCTGCTCTTCATAATCAGCCGAGCCGATTCCGATGGCCACGACTTCAACGTTGTCCTGTTGGTTTTCGCGAATGCGGATCGCCTCTTCGACCGCGATGGCATCAAACGGATTGATGACAAAGGGGAGGTGTTCAGTTTCGATACCCAGGCCATCTTCCCGAACGCGAATTTTCTGATCGGTATCGGGAACGCGTTTGGTGGGGACGAGGATTTTCATGACAGCAATCCGGTGTCAGCTGGCCGGTGACGGGTTATTCGTGCGAGCCACCTTCAACGCGACCGTAATAGTCAGCATGCATCTGGTAACACTTGGCCTTGATGTCGCTGCGCTGCTCGAACCCGGCGATATCGTGGTAACGATCTGCTTCAATGGCCTCGATGTCATAGTCGGTCTGTCCGGTGAGAACCAGGTCGGCCATGATAACACCGATCGTCGGGCTTTGAACAATTCCGTGCCCACTGAAACCGGAACAATGGTAGAGCCCCTCGACGGCGGGCATTTTTCCGCAGAAAGGTTTTCCGTCGGGTGTAAAGGTCATGATGCCAGCCGTGATGGTCATCGATGTCCGTTCGTTGATCCAGGGGAAGCGTTGTTGAGTTGCGTGGATCAGCATGGCAACATGTATGTCGTCCTGGCGAGCCTTGAGAGAGGACATGTCGAAGTCCACGGGCAATTGGCTCATGTCATACTGGACCGCTTCTTTACCGTAGAGCCCCACGATCAGGCCGCCGCTTTCGGGCCGCGAGTAAATTCGCTGCTGGCGATCGCGAATTGCCGGGCTGAGCCGATCGACTGGATTTTGTTCATCAGGACGCGTTGTCAAATAGTAATGCCCGATGGCAGCAGTTGGCAGCACGGTTTCAGCCAGTTCGGCAACCAGGTAGGACCAGGGACCGGCAGCGTTGACAATAGCCGGTGCATAAAATGTGCCGGCGGCAGTTTCAACTCCCTGCGCTTTTCCATGGTCGATCAAGACTTTTTCAACGGGACAGTTTTGCAAGTATTCGACGCCCGCACTTTTGCCGACTTTCATGTACGCGCTGGCCAGTTCGGCCGGTTGCAGGTGGCCATCGGTGGGGCAGTAACAGGCATCGATCAAGTCATCCGTTTTCATGTACGGCAACTTGGTGGCGACTTCATCCTGAGCGATGTGATCGATCTCGAAGTTGATCGACTTGCCCATCGCGACCAGGTCTTTGATTTCCTGGCCCCGCTCGGGTGTGGCAGCGACCCGTAAGGAGCCGGTTTGTACAAAGATCTCTACGTCGGCCCGTTCTTCAAGTTCCCGGACGATTTCAACTCCATCCATCAGCATCTGGGTGTGGGCCTCGGTGCCGCGCAACTGTCCCAGCAACCCGGCCGCTCGACCCGTCGAGCCATTGGCCAGCCGTTCGCGTTCGATGACGATGACTCGGCTGCCACGCTGAGCCAGTTGCATGGCAGTACTCAAACCGGCGACTCCGCCACCGATGACAATGACATCAGCCGTGTTGTTGGTTGCCATGAGTGTTGAGATCCTTTGAGAAATACCCCTCTAGTGTTAGCGGGCGAGTTCCCAACGTTGCTGTAATATGGCATTTCAAGGTCGCTTCGTGAAGCAGGCGTGCGCAGCGACCAGGCCCGATGGCAAAGCCAGGCAAACGGTTTTATTTCTCAAATCCCAGCTGAGTTGCCCACCGAGGGAGAGACGGGTTGCTGACGATGTTGCCAGCTAAGCCTGTTCACGCAGGTTTGATCTCACTGTGTGAGAGAGTCTTTTCCAGGTACGGCAAGAAATACCGTTGATTAATCTACCCGTCGCCAATGTAGTGGCATTGGAGTCGGATCGATCAATCGCCCCATGAACAAAAGGGTCCCCGTCTTGCGATCCCGAATCAGGAACAGAAACGGATGGTTGGCGTGAAATTTGGGTCCCTGGTAAAGACGCAGTGACACCTTGCTTATCATGGGAGCTGTCACGGCGGATGCGGTTGTCCCTTCCTCGTTAACCTGGATCACTGTTTGATGAAGCACATCCGCTAGAACGTGATCGCGTTTACCGTCGATGCCCGAGAAATCGGCTTTCCCCTGTGTGAACGGCAATTTCATTCCCAGCGACTTTAAGGCATCGGCCAGTTCAAAACTACTGTCCAGCTGAAACTTGGGGAGCTGAAACTCGACTTCCTTATCCCGCAACTGGCTTAACCAACGGTCGATCATGACGGCACTTAGGTTCTCCTCCAGTTCACGGTATCCATCCATT
>JAYGDG010000796.1:0-12540 GCA_046583015.1 Pirellulaceae bacterium
ATGTTCGAAGAGGACTATAGAATCAAGGGTACTAACTATCCGTCGGCAATCAGAGGTTGTTGATCTTGGCCATCAGGCACTTGTTGTTTGGGTCATTGAACTGGACAGCCTGTTATTGGGAAGCATAAATCGGTGTCTACAAAACAGCGTAATTTAGGCGATGTGCTGCAAGAGTTCAGCCAGCACCGCAAGCTGATGCAACAGGAGTTGCAGAAGGTGATTGTGGGCCAGGACAAGGTGATTGAACAGCTTTTTGCAGCCATCTTTACCGGGGGACATTGCCTGCTGGAAGGTGTTCCAGGGTTGGCCAAAACCCTGATGGTCAGTTCCCTGTCCCAGATATTGGATGTGAGTTTTAACCGCATCCAGTTTACTCCCGACCTGATGCCTTCAGACATCACGGGTACCAATGTACTGGAAGAAGATGACCGGGGTCGCCGCGATTTCCGTTTCGTGGAAGGGCCGATCTTTAGCAACATTGTGTTGGCCGATGAAATCAATCGCACGCCCCCTAAGACGCAGGCAGCCTTGTTGCAAGCGATGCAAGAACGGGAAGTCACGGTGGGTCGGACCACTTACCCGTTGCCGCAACCGTTCTTTACGATTGCCACTCAGAATCCAATTGAGCAGGAAGGGACCTATCCGCTCCCGGAAGCTCAATTGGACCGTTTTATGTTCAACATTAAGGTTGGTTACCCCAGTGCCCAGGAAGAAGAGAAGATACTGGCTGTCACCTGTCGCAACGAAAAAGCAGAGATCAAGAAAGTTTTTTCCTCACGCGCGATTTTGAAACTCCAAAAGCTGGTAGCTTCCGTCGCCGTCAGTGAGTACATCATTAAGTACGTGGCGCAAGTGGTCCGTGCCACGCGCCCCGACGATCCGTCTGCTCCCGAGTTCATCAGGGAACTGGTGGACTGGGGTGCAGGTCCACGAGCGGGACAATTCCTGATCAATGGAGGAAAAGCGTTAGCGGCAATGGACGGTCGCTTCTCTGTTGCCATTGATGATATCCGCAAGATCGCGAATCCCGTATTGCGTCATCGCATTAATACGAATTTTCAGGCGCAAGCAGAAGGGATGACAACAGAGACAGTGATTGAGCGGTTGCTTGACGAAATATCGGAACCGGAAATAGAGAAGTTTTCCGGTCCGCCAACTCCCCCTGTTCCCAAGACGACTTGAATCTCTGGGATGACTTGGTTCTGCCACTATGCCCTCGGTTGAACAGTACCTGAAACCGGAAGTTGTCAATCAAATCAAGCGCCTTGATCTGCGCGCCCAGTGTGTGGTCAAAGGGTTCTTGCAAGGACTGCATGCCAGCCCGTTTCAAGGGTTCTCGGTTGAATTCAGCGAACACCGCAGGTATACACCCGGCGATGATCCCAAGGATATCGACTGGCTGGTCTACGCCAAGACGGACAAGTACTACGTCAAGAAGTTCGAAGCGGAGACCAATATTACCGGTTACTTGCTGATGGATTTGAGCCAATCGATGGGATACACCTATCGGCAGGAAGTAACGAAGTTTGATTATGCCATCTGCCTGGCGGCGGCCCTCTGTTACTTGATGATTCACCAGCAGGATCCGGTCGGCCTGGTGACATTTGACGAAAAAATACGTGATCGTTTAGCTCCTCGCTCCAAGCGAACCCAGCTCAGCAACGTGCTGGCCCATCTGTCGAAGTTGAAGCCGGCAGGAATGACTGACCTGGCGCATAGTTTGTCACAAGTTGCTTCCCTGATTCGCCAGCGTAGCCTGCTGATGGTCTTTTCAGATCTGCTGGTCGACCCGGAACCGGTGTTGCGCTCGCTTCGACAACTCAGGCATGCGGGTCACGATGTGATCCTGTTTCATATCCTGGACGAAGCGGAAGTCAATTTTCCGTTTCAAGGCCTGGTTGAATTCGAAGACCCGGAAAGCCAGGACAGGCTGACCGTGGATACAAACCAGTGCCGGCGTGATTACCTGGCCGAGGTGGAATCATTTTGTCAGCAGTATCGTGAAGAGTGCTTAAAATCGGGAATCGACTACGTCCGTTTGGATACGAGCATGCAGTTTGACAAAGCATTGACCGAGTATCTGCAAAGTCGACAGGCTCGGTTCTAAGAGGGTTTGCTCAATAGTTACCTATGGCGTTTGTAAACATCTCACTTCTGTTCGGCGGACTCCTGGTGGCTGTACCGGTCGTCTTGCATCTGATCATGCGACGACAACCAAAGCAGCTGTTGTTTCCCGCCTTGCGTTTCCTGCAGCAGCGGGAACGGACCAACAGTCGCAAGCTTCAGTTGCGACACTGGCTGCTGCTGGCCTTGCGCTGCCTGGCCATCGCCCTGCTGGCCGCTGCCCTGGCACGGCCGAGCATCGATTCCAGCCAACTGGCTTCCTGGATTATGATCAGCTTGCTGGCCGTCTTGCTGCTGCTGGTACTGGTGTCGCTGTTGTTTGCCTGGCGGACGCAGCAAGGGAGACTGGCAGTTACGATTTTGACCCTGGGGGCGGTCCTGGTGAGCGGATTGTTGCTGGTCGTAAGCCTCAACGTAATCCTACAAGATGAACCGGTGTTGATTGGCGACCAGGAGGCTCCGGTTGCCGCCGCCCTGGTGATTGATGCTTCACCGCGAATGTTGTACCGGCACCAAAACCAGACTCGACTGGAGGTTGCCCAGGAGATTGCCAGTTGGCTAATTCAAAAACAATTGCCAGACGAAAGTGATGTGGTGGTGATTGACAGTCACCAGCGACAAAACGTCTTTGCCGTTGATTTTGCAGCAGCTGAAAAGGCCGTAAAGCAAATTCGGTCTACCTCCACGCCACGCCCTTTACCAGAACTCATTTTGGCTGCCGTGGACTTGATGGAACAAAGCGATCAGGCACGCAAGGA
Organism: Pirellulaceae bacterium; assembly: GCA_046583015.1. GTDB lineage: Bacteria > Planctomycetota > Planctomycetia > Pirellulales > Pirellulaceae > JAZADA01. The sequence continues at coordinate 2,883 of JAYGDG010000796.1, forward strand.
GCTCTACGTCTTTACAGATCTCAGTGAACGCGCCTGGAGTGGCCCATCGCAGAAGCTGAAAAAGAAGCTGTCAGCAGCAGGTAATGTCCTCGTTCACATTATCGATGTGGGAGTGGACGAGGTTCAGAATACGGCCCTGGGCGCTCTTCAGTTGCAACAACAGTCACTAACCAAGAACAGTAACTTTCAACTTCACGCCCAGATAACCCAAACTGGATCCGATGTTCAGCGCACAGTGGAACTGATGCTGGAGGAACACGATCCCACACGACCCATTTTTCAGGACGGCCAGGTATTGTTGCCGACGGTCAACGCCCGGGGTCGAATTGTCTGCGATCTCAAATCAGGGGAGTCCGAGGCGATTGATTTTGAAGTTGCCGGACTGGAGGTGGGTGTCCATCATGGTAGCCTCCGCTTGCTGGCTGATGATGGACTGAGCATTGATAACGAGCGGTTCTTTACGATCGCTGTATATGATGCCTGGCCGATCCTCGTAGTGGCTCCCAAGAATGTAGCTGCCCACTTGATGACCGAAGCCGTGGCACCTTACCAGTTTCGTCAAACCAACCAGGCTAAGTTCCGCTGCGAGGTGATTAAACAAGCTGAATTTAATCCACGTGACCTGGAGAAATATGCTGCCGTCTGCCTGCTGGATCCCAAGCCACTGTCTCAAGAACAATGGCGGGCCCTTGCTGGTTTTGTCCAGACGGGCGGTGGCCTAGGCGTTTTCCTGGGGCATCATGCAGAGCCCATCGCGTCGTTTCAGGAAGCCAGTGTACGTCAGTTGCTAGGTGGCAAGTTAGTTCGCCAGTGGCGCAGCCCTGGTGACTGGGCGCTGGCACCGGTTGATGCAAACCATCCTTTACTGAAGGATTTTCGTGAATTAGGGAGCAGCGTTCCCTGGTCTCAATTTCCCGTGTTTCGACACTGGATGATGAAACCCGTCGATCCGGAGTCGCGGATTGTCATGAATTATGGCAACAGCCAGCTGCCCGCACTACTCACCAGGCGACACGGTCAAGGACGAGTTGTCACGCTGACCACACCCATTACCGATCGTCTCCAGCCCGCTGGCCGGGAATCCTGGAACGAATTGTCGGCTGGTGAAGATGCCTGGCCCTATTTTGTACTGATTAACCGGACTCTCATGTACCTCGTGAATCGTGGGGACGAGAAGTTGAATTATCAGGCGGGTGAGACGGTTGCCTTGTCCCACGATGCCGCGACGGATCCAGAGCAGTACCAGTTGTTTATTCCGCAGGAAGATCCACTAGAACGACAACCACGCGACGGAAAAATCCTGGTTCGTGATACACGCAACGTGGGTGCTTACCGACTCAGGGGAAACCGGGGTGGACCGGTCCTGCGCGGCTTTGCGGTGAACCATGCAGCCAGCCAAAGTGACTTGCAACGTCTTTCTGCCGAGGGATTGAACGATCTGCTGGGGCCGGATCGTTACCAGTTAGCACGCAACCAGGAAGAAATCGAGTTCGGAGTTCGCAATAAACGGATCGGGCAGGAGTTTTATCCGTTCTTGATCATGTTACTGGCATTGGTGTTGGCCCTTGAACACACCTTGGCTAATCGTTTCTATCGAAAAGAGCCTGTCACAGAACAAGCTGTTGAAACCCGCCCAGCGCTGGTCGCAACCGAGGTGCAGGCATGACGGGCAGTTGGTCTACAGAACCGATTTTCGGAAGCTACCTGGGTGTCGTCCTGGCGACCTTGGCCTTGTTGGCCTTGCTGCTGGTGGGGCCACGCTTTGGTCGCATTACGAACCGCCGTCAGCTGATCCTGGTGACGCTGCGAATCGGCCTGGTCCTGCTGCTGTTGCTCGCCATGTTACAGCCCAGTTATGTCTTTACGGATTCGCAACCGCAGACAGCAGTCATCCTGATCTTGTTCGACGAGAGTCTTAGCATGGACCAGTTGGGAACCACCGGAGAGGGGACACGCTGGGAAGATCAAGTGAAATTATTGCGCAGCGTGGAACCCATTCTCAAGGACTTTGACAAGAACTTGAAAATCAAGGTTTATGGATATGATACCGAGCTTCATCTTCGTGGCGGGGAGTCCGGTAAGCTGGAGATTCCTGCTGCCGCGACAGGTCGGGAAACAGACATTGGTGGAACATTGTATGAAGCTTTACAGCAAAATCTTGGCGAGCGGATTGCCTCCGTTATTTTGTTGGGAGACGGTACCCAGACGGCCTTTGCACCACGCATTGAAATCCACCAGGCTGGCCGGGAACTAGAACGTTTGGGGGTGGCACTCTATACGGTTCCTTTTGGTCAACAAGGTAATGTTCAGCAGGCCAAGGACCTGGCACTGGAACAGTTGCCTCAGCAGTACACGGTGTTTGTCAAGAACCAGCTTACCGTTCGAGCCATGGTTCACGCACGTGGATATGTCAACCAGCAGCTTCCTGTCACGGTCAGAGTTGTTGATGAACAAGACCAGCAAGTGTTTCAACGAACGGTCCAGGTTCTGGCCCGCGAAGATGATCAGCTGGTTCCGATCGAGATTGACTATGTTCCTCAACAGACAGGGCGTTACCTGCTTTCCTGTAAGGTCGCGGAACAGCCGGGGGAATTGCTTGTCGAGAACAATGAACTGACCGCCTATTTAACAGTCCTGGAAGGTGGCATCAAGGTTCTCTACTTGTATGGCAGTCGGCTCGGGGAGCAGTTGGAACTGCGTCATACCATTGCCAGTTCACCAGACATGGAACTGGTGGAACAGTTGGTTTCGATGCAGAGTCGAACAAACTGGCCCGATCGGCGAACCCACCTGCTGGCCGACGAGCAATTCGATGTCATTATTCTGGAAAATCTCAATGCCCAGGCTGTTTCCGGTAAAGACCTGGCTGCCCTTGAGCAGCTGGTTGGAAAAGGGAAGGGTTTCTTAATGATCGGTGGCTACCACAGTTTTGGACCCGGTGGCTATGGAGGGACTCCTGTCGAAACGATCTTGCCGATTCAAATTGATCCGATTGAAAGGCAAGCACTGGGCGCGACGGCCACGGTACAAAGTGCATTTCATTTATCGGGACAGTTACCCATGGTGCCAACCAGACCTCATCCCATTACCCGGTTGGCCACGGAGACGGAAAACCGAGCCCGCTGGCAGTCGTTACCTCCGTTAAATGGTGCTAACAGGTTTAGTCGTATTAAAGCAAACGGCCGCGTGTTACTGGAAAGCAGCGGGCCGGAGAAACATCCGCTGCTGGTCTCTTCGGAATATGGAGCCGGCCGCACGATTGCTTTTGCCGGGGATTCGACCTGGCAATGGAAACGAGCAGGATTCGAGCAGGAACAGCGGCAATTCTGGCGCCAGTTGATCCTCTGGCTGGTTCACCGGGAAGATGTGGTTCGTCGTGATGTCTGGGTACAACTAACGCAGCGGCGTTATTTGCCCGGCACGCCCTTGACCTTCGAGACGGGTATTCGCAGCACGGGAGGCGAGTCGCTGACCGCTGCCAAACTGGAAGTTCGCTGGATTGATCCGGCCGGTGATTCCCATTCCTCCCGGATTGTGCCACATGAAGACCACTGGCAGGGGACGATTGAAGACCTGAGACAACCGGGATCCTATCGAATTGAGGTGCGAGCGGTCGCTGACGGCCAGGAGGTTGGCAAGGCACGGGCGGACTTTCATGTCATGGATCAGCAAGCTGAAAAAAGTAATCCACGGGCCGACATCGAGCAATTGAACTGGCTGGCACAGTTTACGCAGGAGCAGGGTGGGAAACTGGTTGCCCCGGAACAGGTACCAGCCTTGATCAAGTCGTTACGCGATCAACCTCCGGAACTGAAAATTGAGATGGAGACCAAGTGGCAGCTGGGCGGTTCAGCCCTGGATGCCTGGCTGTTCTTTCTCGGGATTGTTGTACTCTTAAGCAGCGAGTGGTTCTTGCGCAAGCGTTGGGGACTGGTTTGATCCAACTTGATCAGAAACGGTGAGTCCAGGCATCCTGGCTGTACTTGGTTTGCAGCAGTTTTTCCGTTTGCTCTTGCGGCCAGGATTCTCGCCGGCCGATGGGTTTCCAAGCCTCGCACAGCGCCGCCTGCAACAGTTCCTTGGAGAGTGGCAAGTTGGTCAGAAAACCATCATGGTCCCGGCCTTCACGATAGTCCGGTTGCCGTGGTGGGCTGGCCAGGTAGTGGCTGATCAACGGCAGCGGAAAATTGTACAGCAGCGTACCGTGATAGAGCAGATGTGTTCGTTTGCAACGGATGCTGTTTCCCGAACATTTCTTAGTCTTCCAGGCCAGGTCACTGATCCCCGCCAGCTTGAGTTCGATATCCAACGACTGGAGTGATTGAGCGACGAGCCCCAGTACGAACTGGTGTGCCTGATCAATCATCCTGAGTTGGGGACGAAGCTCACAACTGAGGACCAGGCTGTACATCAAGCAGCCCGGCCCGGCGACGATGGCGGCGCCACCACTGCACCGTCGTAGTACCGGCACCTGGTCGCGCTGGCAGGCCACTGGATGAGTTTCATCAGCCAGGCGTGAGGAACGACCCAGCACGACCACCGGTTGCTGAAACTCCCACAAGCGCAGTAATTCCCCGTCGGGACCCTGTTGTTCCGCCTCCTCCAGGAGCGCTTCGTCCAGGGCCAGATTGGCAGCGGGATTCTCAAGCGTTCGGTCAAGGAGTTGCATCGATCTTTACGGCTGTATCTGGATGGTGGCTGATGAGCATGAAGTCCGAGGATTGTGATGGGAATCGCGGGTTGACGATCAACCCTCGACCTTTACACTTTAATGAACTTGCTGATCCATTAGGAGCCCTTAGGTGGCAGAGTCCCCCGAAGAAACAGAGTCTGCGGCAGATGAATCGGCTGCCGCACCCGAACGAACTACCCCCGTTGCAGCGGATCAGCCAGCAGTCGGGGGCGTTCTGCCCGGTGAACTCCCTCCTGTGCAGGCGCCCAGTGCGGGATTTCTTGTCCAGCTGTTTTTGATTCCGATGATCATTGTGGCCATTATTGTGATGGTCTGGGTTTTGTTCAGCTGGATTGCCCACATGGGAACGGATCCCCGAGACCTGGTGCGGGATTTAAGGTCGCTAAACAAGGCCAGTTGGCAAAAGGCCTTTACGCTGTCGGATTTGCTGCGTGATCCGAACCGCCCCGAGTTGAAGCGGGATGAGAAGCTGGCTCAAGAGCTGGCGGACGTGCTAAAGACGGAGCTCAGCGCCAGCAACATGCACCCATCCCGCATACGCTTGCGAGTTTTCCTTTGCAAGTGCCTGGGGGAATTCGAAGTTCCAGTGGGTTTGCCTCAGCTGATGGAAGCAGCCAGGTTGCAACGTTCGGATGAGGAAATCGATGTTCGTTATGCGGCCTTAGAATCGCTGGCGGTGCTGGCAGAGAATGTTGGTGTGGAAACGATGCAGGATGCCGAGGTGCTGAAATTGCTCAGCGATACCTGCCAGGAGTTCAGCGCTGAGACGAGTCAACGTAGTATCAAGGGGGAGTTGCGATCGGCTGCTGTCTATGTCTTGGGAGTGATCGGCGGTGACGAAGCCCTGGAACTGCTGAATCAAATGCTCAGCGATCCCCATCCCAACGCCCGTTACAATGCGGCGCTCGGCATGGCCCGTCACGGAGACTTGCGCTGCGGTGATGTCTTGATGACGATGCTGACACCAGGCAATCCAGAGGTCGTTGCCGGCGAGCAGTCAGTCACAGAAAAAGAAGTAAAACGATTACGAGTTATGGTCAATGCGATTCGAGCGGTGGGCCTCTTGGCCCAGTACCACCGGGGGGAACAGTTGAAGGTGTTGCGCGACCAGCTGAAAAAATTTGGCAAGCTGGATTTGCCCAGGTCGGTGCGACTAGAAGCCAAGGAGACACTCGTTAAGATACTGCCTTAAGTTATTTGGGGGCTGGCTCGACGGGGGAGAATGGGGTTGTAACGGTTGCATTGCTCACCAACCTAATCACTTGTGGAATAGGGGGTTAAGGTGCGATCCTGGTTCTCTTTGCGGAGCCTCGTAGACCGGGGCAAAAAAGAATCGAAAAAATCTTGGCAGCGGTAAACTGTTGGACTGGTTTAAGTTGCTGAAATTCAGCTTGCTTTTTCAGATCCAGACCATTTGCAGTTCTTGCTCCGCTTCGACAAACTCAAGTTATCGCTTTTAAGCGGTAATTTTAGGGCTAAGCTGCGTTTCTATGAGGGCGCAGTTTCTCAGGGATTGGAATAGTCCGTTTAGGCATTGGGTGATGCCACCAAGATTCGTGCCCGACGAGACTTACCCGGCGGGTGAGAGACATTAGAACGCCAGGGATCCCTGGTTGAGTTACCAGTAGCAAAGGTGAATACAGGATGAATAGTGCATGGCGAATGATCGTCTGTCTGGCGAGTATCGCGGGCAGTTTATGTGGTATCGGTACAACGTTCGGAGATGAACTCTGTGAGTCCTACCGACTGGTTTACAAGACTGTTTACGATGAAGTGAAAGTGACCACATATCGTCTTCAGACGGAGACGGTTTATGACCAGCACCGCGTGACCAGCTATCGTCCACAATGGACGACGGAAACTCGCGAGCGTCGCTATCGAGTTGCTAAACCGATTGTCGAAACGGAATACCGGGAAGAAAAGTATCACGTCCTGCGACCACGACTGGAAACCCAATATCGTGAAGAGCAGTATCAGCGGGTCCGTTACCAGACCGAGGTTCAATACCATGAGCAGCGAAAAGTCGTGATGCGGGCCATTGAAGAAACATCATCTCGCGTGCAACGTACGGTTGTCCGCAAGCCGGTGACCAAGACTATTATGCAGCCTCGCAGTTATACGACCTACCAGCCGGTGACGACGATGCAGACCCAGGTTACCGACACGGGAAGTTATGTTGAGCAGTCTGTTTTTCAGCCAGGAGCTGTGCAAAATCGCTTGCGATGGGTGCCTAGTGGTTATGCAACCGATCCGCTAACGGGCGTTAGTACCTGGAATCGTGGTGGCTTCCACTGGATTCCTTACCAGCGTGCTGGACGTTATCGAACCTACCGGCAGTATGTTCCCAACCTGGTGACCAGGGAAGTTCCCGTAACGCAATACGTGGCTAAAGTGGTTACCGAAGAATATCCCGTACAAGTGACGACCTTTGAAGAGGAAGTGGTCGAAGAAACTATTCCCGTCACGGTAAAACGCTGGAAACCTGTGGAGGAAGTTCAGCGAATTCCCTATACCGTCACACGACCCGTCGTCGATTACGTGACAAGAAAAGTTCCGGTCCAGGTACAACATTGGGATCGTGAAGAGCACGTGCGTAAGATTCCGGTAGTCACGCGACGAATTGAGTACCAGGAACAGGTTGAAACGATCCCCGTGCAAGTGTGCCGTATGGTGGCAGAGACCCGAGTGGTTCAAGTGCCGCGAACCGTTTGCAAGTGGCTTCCCGTGACAACCGTTCAGTATCGACCTCGGGTTGTCTTGATGCGAGTACCGCTGGGTGAACCAACACTTGCTCCCACAACGGAGCAGGCGGAGCCTGCCGAGAACCAGCAGTCCGAGGAACCGACCGTTCTCCAGAAACCCGTCCAACCGGCGACTCCCGCGGCCCAGCCTGCTGAAGAAAAGCCTGCTGAAGAAAAGCCTGCAGGCTAGGCAAGGTTTGCTTAACGGCGCACGACAGCCAACCAGCCTATCGCCCGGAGGCTTGGTAACAGCCAGGCCATCGGCAGTGGTTTTTCTCCGCGGGGTGAGAGCGGAATCAGCCGATCAATCGTGAATCCTGCCTTGCGCAAGTCACCTTGCAACTCGCTTCTCCGGTAAGAATGCAGGAACATCCGCGGCACCCCACGGTAGGGAAACTCGCGGTCCCCTCGCTCCACGTTCTTCCGCCAGCAACTGGTCAGCATATTCGCCAGCATCCAGCGAGGACCTCCCGGGTCGTGCAGGTGGTACCAGTAATTGTGTACATGCAGGAGCAGGCATCCTCCCGGCTGCAAAATTCGATGGGCATGGGACAGGAACTGCCGCCGATATTGTTGCCCCCGGATCATGCCCAGCGTGCTGAACATGCACAGGGCATATTTCGCCACCTGGTCTGCCAGCGCGTCCAGCTCCACCAGGTTGCATCGCAGGCAACCCACTCTCGTCTCCTGCTGCCGTGCCTTGTCTCGAAGCACGCCCAGCATCTTCCGGGAAAGATCAACTCCGACCGCCTTGATTCCTCTCGCCGCCAGTGGCAACAGGTGCCTGCCGGTTCCACAACCCAGGTCAATCACGACATCGCCCGGAGACCCATTGCAGACTTCATCGACCAGCTGCTGGTCAATTTCAAAGAGCGCATGCTGGGAAAAGTAATCGTCATAGTCCTCTGCAACCAGTTCCGATCGCAGGTAATCCCAGGTACCCCGGGAGACACCGGGAGGCAATTGCCAGGCGGGACGATGCTCCATAACTGGTTCCCCTCGCGGTTGCCGCTCCTGAAAACCAACATTATAATCGTTTCCCTTGCACATCACTGCTGCCTGGTTCGAGAGTATCGTCCGATTGAAGGCACCTGGAAGATCACTTTTTCCCTCGACGTTGACAGCAGAAGCCTGTGATCCATATCCAGGCGCTATGAAAAAACCGAGAGGCTTTCTTTTCAAGGAGAATTACTGTGGCGATTCGAGTTGCCATTAACGGTTTCGGCCGCATTGGTCGTCTGACATTTCGAAACATGATCCAGCGCGGGGATGAGTTTGAGGTGGTCGCGGTCAACGATTTGACCGACAACCGCACCCTCGCCACGCTGCTCAAGTATGACAGCATTCATGGGCGATTTGACGGCCAGGTCGATTACGACGACGACAACCTGGTTGTTAACGGGACCCCCATTCGCGCTCTCTCGGAACGCAATCCGGCAGATCTGCCCTGGGGCGAGATGAACGTGGACGTGGTGATTGAGAGCACCGGCATTTTCACATCCCGCTCAACCGACGATCGAGCGGGCTATGACACGCATCTGCAGGCGGGAGCTGGCCGGGTCATTCTGAGTGCCCCGGCAAAGGACGGCGCCGACCTGACCTGCGTGCTTGGCGTCAATGATGACAAGCTCAGCAGCGAGATGAAATGTATCTCCAATGCCAGTTGCACTACCAACTGCCTGGCACCGGTCGCCAAGGTCCTGCACGAGTCGTTTGGTATTGAATCGGGTTTAATGACCACGGTGCATGCCTACACCAATGACCAGCGAATGCAGGACATGCCCCACCCAGACCTGTACCGCGCCCGGGGCGGTGCACAGAACATCATTCCTACGTCCACAGGTGCCGCAAAGGCCGTCGGCCTGGTAATCCCGGAGCTGGACGGGAAACTGACCGGGATCGCCATGCGTGTTCCGGTCCCCACCGGAAGCGTGGTCGACCTGACCGTGAACCTGGCAACCGACGTCACGGTCGAGCAGATCAACGAGGCAATCCGGATCGCTGCCGAGGGCCCACTCAAGGGGATCCTCTTCTATGCGACCGACCCCCTTGTTTCGAGCGACATCATCGACGACCCACACAGCTCGATCTTTGCCGCCGACTTTACCCAGGTGCTGGGCGACAAGGGCCGGCTGGCCAAGGTGGTCAGCTGGTACGACAACGAGTGGGGATACAGTTGCCGGACAGCCGACCTGGTTGCCCGGGTCGGCACCCTCTAACCCTG
>JAYGDG010000858.1:0-5137 GCA_046583015.1 Pirellulaceae bacterium
CAAGCCGGCTCACGCACTCAATAAATTTCCCGGACATGCGGCCTGGATTGCAGGCGACTGGAAACTGCATCGCATCACCAAGGGTCCCCAAAAAGTGACCTGGGAACTCTATGACCTGGCAAACGATCCCAAGGAAACGGCTGATGTCGCCGGTAAGGAAGCAGCACGCGTTAAGCAAATGCAAAAGGATCTGACTGGCTGGCTTAAGTCGGTTACGCAAAGTCTCAACGGCGAGGATTACGCAGGCCAGTAGCAGGTCGATAAACGGCCAATCGGCAGAATCGCTAGAGAATTTCCTGGATCACCTCACCACCGATATCTGTCAGTTTCTCTTCACGGCCATCGTGCAGGAACGTCAGTTCTTCCTGATCTAAACCAAGCTGATGCAGGATGGTGGCATGAAAATCGCGCACATGGATGGGCCGCTCGACAGCCCGCAAACCAATTTCGTCGGTCGCCCCAACCGAACGGCCACCTTGAATACCACCGCCGGCCATCCAGGCACTAAAACCAAACGGGCTATGATCGCGACCCGTTTTCCCCTGTGACATCGGAGTGCGACCGAATTCACCTGCCCAAATAACCAGCGTGGTGTCAAGCAGGCCTCGCTGTTCCAAGTCCTTCAGGAGCCCGGCAATTGGTTTATCTGTTTGCCCGGCCATTCGCAGATGATTCTCTTCAATATCACCATGCCCGTCCCAGGTCATATTTCCGGGACCGCCACCGGAATAGAGTTGCACGAAACGGACTCCTCGTTCCACCAGGCGGCGGGCCATTAAACAACGCCGGCCAAACTCGGCCGTCGGTTCCTGGTCCGCTCCGTAGAGCCGCCGTGTCTGCTCCGTCTCCTGGTTCAAGTCAACCGCTTCGGGAGCTTCCGTCTGCATACGAAAAGCTAACTCGTAAGTTGCCAGTCGCGACAGCAACTGGGCATCATCCGGTCGCCGCCCTATCTGATTCAATGATTTCAACAGGTCGAGGCTTTGCCGCTGACGCGTGCGACTGCGCCCATCTGCCGGGTACAAATCGATGATCGGAGTCGCTCCCGGTCGAAACAATGTCCCCTGGTATACTGGGGGAAAGTAACCAGAGCCCCAGCATGGGGGACCGCCCACGGTCGTGCCATCTGGATCGAGCATGACCACGTAAGCAGGCAGGTTTTCGTTCTCGCTACCCAGCCCGTACAACAGCCATGCTCCCAGCGACGGATGTCCCATCAATGTCCGGCCCGTATTCATCTGGTAAAGCGCGGGTGCATGTACGATGCTCTCCGCCCGCAGTGAGCGAATCACCGCGATCTGGTCAGCCTCGGTTCCCAAGTGAGGAAACAAGTCTGACATCACCTGGCCAGAATCCCCCTGAGGACGAAACGTTCGCTTGCTTCCCAATAGCAACGACGCTTCAGTGGTCCGCTGAGTCTTGATCTTCCCGAAGCTCTCGGGAACCGGTTGGCCATGCAAGCGGTTCAACAGGGGCTTGGGATCAAAAGTCTCCATCTGGCTGGGACCACCGGCCATGAAGAGAAAAATAACCGAGGTTGCCTGGGGCGCAAAATGTGGTGGCTTGGGTCCCAACGGGTAATGCGAACGGCTCGACTGGTCCTCCGCAGACAAGCAACTGTCCTGGGCCAACAAAGAGGCCAAGGCAAGTGAACCAAACCCCAATCCACCGCGCGCTAAAAAATCACGGCGATTGACGGCCAACTGGGGCCCCGGACATGTCATTTGGTCGGATCTTGCCATAGTGAGAACCAAGAATAAATAGGCCAGCAACTCCAGCGATCACGGGCTATTGTAGATGATGGCAACCAACCCTCACAACAGAAAACTAACTCCTCAGCAAGGTTTGGTATATCTCCGCTCGAAACTGCACGTTGTCGCTGACTGGCAGACTGGATTATACTTGCAAGCAGTTCATTCGTGTTCCGCAAAAAACGGAAAACTTCCTCATGAAATCCTCGACAACCAGGCAACTGCTGCTCATCTGCCTTGGCTGGTTGTCACTGGTAATCTGGACATCATCTCCAGTCACCGCGGAAGAGTGGCCTTTTACCTCCCTCAAACGACCTCGGCTTCCGCAGGTTACCAACAACGATTGGTGCCACAATCCCATCGACCACTTCATCCTGGCTCAACTCGATACGTCTGGCCTGAAGCCATCACCAGTGGCCAGTCGCCAGACACTGTTGCGGCGCGCTACCTCGGACCTTACCGGGCTGCCAGTAACCCTCCAGGACCAGCGCCAGTTCCAGGAAAACCAGTCTCCCGACGCCTATCAACAACTGGTTGATCGATTACTGGCTGACCCTTCCTACGGAGAACGCTGGGGACAACATTGGCTCGATGTGGTCCGCTATGCCGATAGTGACGGCTTTGAATATGACGATCCGCGCCCCCATGCCTGGCGTTATCGTGACTGGGTCATCCAGTCCTGGAACCAGGACCAATCCATACAAAAGTTTATCGTCGAGCAGGTCGCTGGTGACGAACTGTTCCCCACCAGTCCCCAGTCACTGATTGCCACGGGCCTTCACCGGCTGGGACCACTTCGTTTGAACGCGGGCATGCAAAATGAAGCCAAGAACCGCCAGGAAGTGCTGACAGAAATGACCGACATGATCGGGGCGGCCTTTCTCGGCATGACCATCGGATGTGCACGCTGTCATGACCATAAATTCGACGCTTTCTCCCAACTCGACTATTACCGCCTGCAGTCTTTCTTTGCCGCCACGGTTGCCCATAACCAGCCCCTGCTACCAAAAGAGCAACAAGAATTGCTACTTAAACGCCAGCAGGCGTGGCAAAAGCAATCGGACCAGCTAACCGAGAAGATCACAGCGCTGGAAGAAAAACACCGTAATCAAATCAGCAAGGCAACTGGACAGGCCAATCCGTCCGCTGAGGCAGTCTCGCGATCGATTCACAAATCATCTGACGATGCAGTCCAATACAAGCGGCTGCAAGGACAACTGCAACAGTTAGCCAGGGAGCAACCCGCACCGGCGCCTGCCATCATGGCTGTCGCTGATCAAAAACATCCCGCACCCGCCACCTACCTGCTGCAGCGTGGTGAACCAGGTCATCCGGGTGAATTGGTAAAGCCAGGCTTTCCCAGGTTATTGCAGACAAGCGATTCGCCACAGAAGCCACGCATTTCGCCCCGCCCGGTAAACACGCTGGAGTCCAACCCTTCCAGCGGCAGACGGGCTGCCCTGGCCCGCTGGCTGGTCTCCAAGGAACACCCGTTAACTGCTCGTGTGTTTGTTAACCGGATCTGGCAGCACCACTTCGGCGCAGCCATTGTTGCCACTCCCAACGATTTTGGCGCGATGGGAAGTGCCGCGTCGCATCCGCAGTTACTGGACTGGTTAGCCAGCGAGTTCATTGATAGTGGCTGGAGTGCTAAACATATCCAGCGGTTAATTATGCAGTCGGCCACGTACCAGCAAAGCAGCAAGCCCTCGCAACCGGGACTCGAACACGATCCGGAAAACGAGCTCTTGTGGCGTATGAACCGTAAGCGATTGGAAGCGGAATCCCTGCGAGACAGCCTGCTGACAATTTCTGGGCAGCTGAACCAACAGTCTGGTGGACCGGGCATCCGCCTGCCCCTGAACGCCGAAATCGCCGCTCTCCAATACAAGGGAACATGGACACCTCATCCAGACCGCAACCAGCATTTGCGCAAGACCATCTATGTTTTCTTGAAACGCAATAATCGACCTCCCCTGCTGGAGAGTTTTGATGCACCCAAGACGATGACTTCCTGTGGAAGGCGAACCAAGAGTACGCATGCGGGCCAGGCCCTTTCCCTGCTCAACGGAGAGCTGTTCCAGCAGCATTCCTGGCTCATGGCCTGCCGCTTACTGGAACGTGAAACCCAGGATCTGGATCATCTGATTGACCAGGCCTATCGGCTCACACTGGCCCGGCCACCCTCCGCAAGGGAACGCAAGTTGGGGCAACAATTCATCACTCAGCAAGAACGGCTGATCGGCCGCGAAGCACCTTCCCCAGGGCCGCATGCGGACCAGCACCCAGTCCCCTCAAACGTCGATGCCCGCTTTGCCCTGGCCCTGGCTGACTATTGCCTGGTGCTACTGAACCTGGATGAGTTCTTGTACATCGACTAGCCAGCTAATCTCTCAGAGTTCAACGGACTGCCAGTTTGCGACCGGCCGTCCGAGCCGTTACAACAAGTGCTCCAGATCATGTTGGCCAACTAAAGTGGAGCCCTCGTCATGTCCCAGGAAAACAATTCGCATACCAGTCGTCGCCAGTTCCTCGGGGGAACTTTGGCTGCCGCCACCGCCCTCTCCGTTGCAACCCACACTGGCCCTCTCCAGGGAGCAGAACCCGTGAAACCAAAAGAACCACTCTCCTGCCTTGATTACGCTGGCTCGTTTATCTGCTGTCCCAAGTCATTTAACTCGGTTCGTTTCTGGATCGAAAGTCGCACGACCCTGATCGACGAAAAGAACAATACACAGACTGTCATCTACCAGTGTGCTTCCTGCAAAAGTGAAAACACCTTCGGCAAAAGCGACCTGTTTCTCAGCCCTAACTATGACTTCATGCCCATTTTTGGTGGCGACGATCTGTTGATCTTCCGTCGTCACGCCCATGCCACGGACGGCTACCGGGAACTGGTCAAGGCAGAATCTGTTTGGGGAAACCCGATCCTCAAGCTGCGTCATGCCAAAGGCGTTGGCGAAATATCCAGGTTTGAAGAGATTCGCGACGCCACCGCAGCAGGCATCCCACTGGTCGCTCAAACCGAGATCCATAACGAAGAGACGGGCTTGCGTGCGATTCTCGAGTATCCCGTTAAGACTATGAACATTGACCGCGACAACAACATCTACCAGGTCGACACGGGGCCGCTGGCCCTGCCCGACCTGGCGCAACGGCACGAGTCGCCGCTAGGGACCGTCAGCCTGGCATTCGTGGCTTTCAACCAGCCTCACTTTGCGGATTTCGTTATCGAACAATTAACGCCGCTTAAAGAAGATGACGTCGAACTGACCAAGATCTACCACTACTCGAATCCGATTAGCCTGACGGCTCGCAACCGCATCCTGACCGTTGCTGTTCCAGCAGAATAGCAACTCTCATTCTTACTGAAAGTAAATTAGTAA
>JAYGDG010000835.1:0-6353 GCA_046583015.1 Pirellulaceae bacterium
GGCCGATCACTCCTGCTGCGGTGGGAAATCACGGATCCGCTGAAAGTCGGAGAAGGTGGCATCATTCGATTTAAGTGTCGAGTTCGCTAGCCTCTCGAGCCGATTTGGACGAACTGCCATGTCCCATCCCTGGATCGCTGATCGCACAGCCGCGTTTGACAGTAGCGGCATACGCAAGGTTTTTGACCTTGCCAGCACCCTGACCGACCCGGTTAACCTCTCCATTGGCCAGCCCGATTTCGATGTGCCCGAAGAGGTTCGCCTCGCTTGCATCGATGCCATCCAGTCACAGAAAAATGGTTATGCCCTCACTCAAGGGATGCCCGTCTTGCGAGAAAAACTGCAAGCGCAGATCGACCAGCAGCTGTCCCACAGCGACCGATCCGTCTTTGTCAGCTCCGGCACCAGTGGGGGCCTCGTGCTGGCCATGCTTTCGCTGGTGAATCCAGGAGATGAAGTGATCCTCTTCGATCCCTTTTTCGTCATGTATCCGTCTCTGGTCAAGCTGGTCGGGGGCAAGCCCGTGCTGGTCGACACGTATCCGGATTTTCGTATCGACTGCAATCGGGTCGCCGATGCCATCACCTCAAAAACCAAGCTAATCCTGCTTAACAGCCCGGCCAATCCTACCGGTTTCACCGCCAGCGCAGAAGAAATCCGTCAGCTGGCCGAGTTAGCTCAGCAAAAAGATGTGGCCCTCTTGAGTGATGAAATCTACAGCCAGTTCTGCTACGACACCGATTTCGTCTCACCCGCCCAGTTCAATGAACAGACAATCGTGATCGACGGGTTTTCCAAGAGCCATGGTATGACTGGCTGGCGAGTCGGCATGGTCCACGGGCCCGAAGAAATCATCGAAACGATGATCAAGCTGCAGCAGTACTCGTTTGTCTGTGCGCCGCAGCCTGCTCAATGGGCCGCAGCCGTCGCCATGGACGTTAAGATTGACCAGCACATCGACGACTACCGGAAAAAACGGGATCGACTGGTGGCCGGACTGGCCGGCCACTATGAACTGGTCGAACCCAGTGGTGCCTTCTACGTCTTCCCGAAAGCCCCGCAAGGTCGAACAGGCAGTGAATTCGTCCAACAAGCGATCGAGCAGAACCTGCTTATCATTCCGGGCAATATCTTCAGCCAACACGATTCGCACTTTCGCATCTCGTACGCGGCCGACAATGATACGATCGATCGAGGCATCTGCATCCTGCAGGACCTGGCAGCAGCTTGAACGGCTGCCCTTCTTTGCCGGACTATCTTCTTCAGCGACTTACCGCTGGCAACAACTCCAGCACACTCAGAATGGCTCGGTGATCCGAAGCAACTTGCTCCTCCAGCACCTTGACCGATTTGACACGCCAGCGCTGTTGAGGCCGGTAGAGAACAAAGTCGATTTGCCGCTTCGGTTCCTTCACCGGAACTGTCGGCAACGGTTTGAGCCCGTTACTGTTGGTCCAGCTGCGCAGGAAGATCGGTAACACCTGGCCGCCGAGTTGCGAATTTAAGTCGCCTGCCAGCAGCCCAACCGTTTCCCCTTTCGCGCGGACAATCTTCTCCAGCGCCCGGGCCGAAGCCAGTCGCTCCGTTGGCGCAGGCCGATGGTCCAGGTGGGTCGCCCACAGAATCAGCGTCCCATGTCCGCCGGGCAACAGGATCTCCGCTTCCAGTGCCCCACGCTGTTCCCCCTCGTCATGACTGGGCAGCTTGTGATTTCGATGCGCTTTGACTGGGAAGCGGGAGAGAATCGCGTTTCCATAGTCACCTCCCTGGAAAACAATATTCTTCTCAAAGAGAATCTTCATACCAGTCAGCTTGGATAGAATGGCCGGTTGATCCAGCTGTTCGGTCCGCCGCGTATGGCGATCCACTTCCTGCAAAGCAACCAGGTCTGGCTTAACAGCGGTGATCACCCCGACAATCCGCGGCAGGTCAAGCTTCCCATCAATTCCCGCGCCGTGGTGAATGTTGTAGCTGAGCACCCGTATCGTCAATGGCTCGGCGGCCAGCGCTTCTCGGCCAACCAGGGCGGCAGTCAGCACCAGCAGGAGCAGCACCAGTCTCGGCAAGGGTAACACAAACCTGCCACTTGTATTCATCTCTCGAAACTCCCGGCCACGAAACTGTTGCCTCAACCGACCCATCATACCATTGTTTGGCAAGGCAAGTTCACGGCGTCCATTAAAAAACCCGCAGTGGACTTAGGCAAGACCACTGCGGGCTTTCTCACGGAAACATGAACAAACCGCGAGGGGACAAAAACTCGATCCCCGTCACGGGCATCGTTAGGCACTCTTGTTTCGCCGCACCGGCCTGGCAGCTTCAAACAACTTCTTCTCGCCGGAAACCACGTCGCCCGTCAAACGGTAAGAACCACCGTCCTTCTGTTCGGGCAGATGGAACATGATATCGAGCATCACTTCTTCGATAATCGATCGCAAACCACGGGCTCCGGTTCCCTTGCCCATGGCCCGCCGGGCGATCGCTCGGAGGGCATCGTCGGTAAACTCCAAGTCACTCTTCTCCATCGCAAACAGACTCTCGTACTGCTTGGTGAGCGCATTCTTGGGTTCGGTAAGAACACGTACCAGGCTATCTTCATCCAAGGGCGAGAGCGAGGTACAGATTGGCAAGCGACCCACCAGTTCCGGAATCAACCCGAACTCCAGCACGTCATCGGTACCTACTTCTGGCAGCAGTTCAGCCAGGTCAGACTCATCTTTGAATCCGGAGACCTGGCCAAAGCCAATGGTGCGGCGACCCAGTCGGCGACGAATAATGTCTTCGATGCCAACAAACGTCCCACCACAGATAAAGAGAATATTACTCGTTTCCATCTGGATGTACTGCTGCTCAGGATGCTTACGTCCTCCTTGCGGCGGTACGTTGGCAGTGGTCCCTTCGAGCATCTTCAACAATGCCTGCTGGACCCCTTCCCCGGAAACATCACGCGTAATGGAGACATTCTGGCTGGTCTTGCCAATCTTGTCGATCTCGTCAATGTAGAGAACTCCCCGTTGTGCTGCTTCCACGTCAAAATCAGCCGAGTGCAACAACTTGAGCAACAGGTTCTCAACATCTTCACCCACGTAACCTGCTTCGGTCAGCGTGGTAGCATCGCCAATAGCAAACGGTACATTCAGGACCCGGGCCAGCGTGCGAGCCAGCAAGGTCTTGCCAGATCCGGTCGGGCCGATGAGGAGAATATTCGATTTCTCAACTTCCACTTCCGAACCTTCCCAACCAATGGAAAGTCGCTTGTAGTGGTTGTGAACCGCTACCGCTAAAACTCGCTTGGCTTGTTCCTGGCCAATGACATATTGATCCATCTGTTCAACAATAGAACGCGGCGTGGGGATCTTGTTAAATAACTGCTCAGTCGTTCCACGGCGACGCTGTTCCTGGTCCAGAATCGACTGGCACAAGTCAATGCATTCGCTGCAGATATAAACATCTCCAGGCCCTTCAACAAGTGGTCCAACGTCACGGTAGCTCTTGCGACAAAAAGAACAAAACGCGTTCTTCTTGGTCGTGCTGCCACGACGATCTCCACCCTGGTCTTTTCCCGAGGGCATAGTAACTCCTTTCGGACGACTGATCCCGACAGTTCAAAACAGTCCAGATCAGTTGCTTCTTATTCACAGGTGTCGCTCGAAATTGACCGAAAGGCAATCAAATGGATCGATGCCAAGGCCCCCTGGGGCATCCTTGTCCGCGATGGTCGAGCTGTTATTATTTTACCAGCTACAATACTTCATAGTAGTTTTCAGCGATCTCCCAGACCGTTGTTTCAACAGGCAACCAACTCCCTGCGAATCCGACCCACAACCAATGACTGGCTCAACAGTTACCCGCCGTGCCACAGACGCGACTTTCGCGCTAATCCTCGTCATTGCTACTGTTTGTCTGATCCAACTCCTCCTCGAGTTGTTCACCTAACGTAGTCTTTATAGTTCGGTATTCCGTGTCGTTAATGTCACCCTGCTGATGGATTTCTCGGAAATTCGTCAGTAGTTCATTGGCCTTCAGCTGGTCTTCATCGGTGCGATCCCGAAACCTTAGCACGATGTAGTAGCCAAGAGTCATTAAGACCAGTAAAGCCGATACGTACAGAACAGCCTGTGCTTCCGTTGTGGTCAGAAATTTCAACATCTGGTGGCACTAAATCAAGACCGAGAAATCATTTCCATGGGTTTGCTGATGAGCATACATGCAATATTATGCACATTGGGTACAAGACGTCCAGAAATCATAAACCCCACAACTGCTCTAACCCGAATCGGTCGGTTTTAGCCTGCCAATGTCGATGGTACGTGAAGGCCACCAGATCGGTTCAATCATAAACCAGCTTTGGACACCTAAGATAAAAAACCATGAGTAGATACGAAAATCTAAACACCGTTATCCAAGAGGGCATTGTTGCTGTCATTCGAGCCCCCAGCAGCGAATTGCTAGCCGACGTGGCCGAGGCCCTGCTGGCCGGTGGCATCACCGTCATGGAGATTACCTTTACCGTACCGCAGGCCACCCAGGTGCTGCAAGAAATGGTCAATCGTGTCGGCGATCGAGCCCTGGTCGGTGCCGGGACTATCCTCGATCCGGAAACCGCCCGCACTGCCCTGCTCCACGGTGCCCAGTTCCTGGTCTCACCGGCAACCAACCCCGACGTCATCCGGATGGCCCATCGCTATGACAAACTGGTGATGCCCGGTGCCCACACCCCCACCGAAGTGCTCACCGCCTGGGAAGCAGGCGCCGACGTGGTCAAGATTTTCCCTTCCGATGTCAGTGGGCCTACCCACCTCAAGGCGCTCCGCGGCCCCCTGCCCCAAGTGCTCATGATGCCAACCGGCGGAGTCAATCTCGAGACGGCTGCCGACTTCCTCCAGGCCGGTGCCTGTGCCCTCGGCATCGGCAGTTCCCTGGTCGAGAAAGAAGCCGTCGCCACGGGCGACCTGGCCCGTATCGAAACGCTGGCACGGCAATACGTGCAGATCGTACGTGACACGCGGGCCGCGATGCAAGCAGCAAACTAAGCACCCGGCGGTCCTTAAGCTTTGCCCTCAAAAATGCCGATAATAGAGACTGGACGCAATTGTTGTGCGCCCATCGTGAAGCCTCCTGGTGAGAGAGAAGAAACGCATGCTTTTCGGATCCGTAAATGCCTGGCGAACTCTCAGCGGTTTTCTGCTCGCCTGCCTGCTCTCGACCCCCACGCTGTTGGCACAAACTGACAATCCAGCCAGCCCTGCTAAACGAAAACTGCTGCCACCCGCAAATCGACTACTGGACAACCGTTCCGAACAAGCCGCTGCCACAAACGGTCCCCTGCCGGCACCGATGATCACGCGGCATACGCGACTGCACATCCCCTTTGCCGTGAACCAGTCGGTGCAACAGACAACCGAAGTCCAGTTGTACGTTTCCGTAAACCAGGGACGGGACTGGGAAATCTATGCCCGCCAGCAGGCCGCCCGGGGACAATTCGATTTCCGCGCTCCCCGCGAAGGCTCCTACTGGTTCTGTTCCCGGACCATGGATGCCCAGCAGAAACTCTGGCCCCAGGGCGAAAAAAAACCCGAACTGATCCTCGTCGTCGACGTCACCCAGCCCCAATTGCAACTGGCCAGCACTTCCCTGCCAGACGGACGCGTTCAGCTACAGTGGACCATCCAGGATGCCAACTTGCAGCTCGAAAGTTTCCAGGTCTCCGGCCAGGCAGCCGGTGATCTGCATTGGGAACCCATTCCGCACGCACCCCTGGCTGCCACCAGGACAGTCGGCAGTTACCAGGGAAAAACCGACTGGCAACCAGCAACTGCTGCCCCCGTCCTGATGATACAAGCCAGCGTCCGTGATCAAGCCGGCAATCGAACCGAGATCCGTCGTCGCCTGGCGGTCAGCGAACCGACCACGAAGAAACCACCGGCCCCGGTCATCCCCGACCTCGATCGCCAAACGGCAATCAGCAAACCGGCAACCAGCAAACCGGCAACTCCCCAGCCGGCAACTCCGAAAACCCAGTTGCCAGCGATCCCCTGGCCAGTGGATCGTGCCAAGCCTGACCCGACCGCGACACCACCAGCGCGGTTTACGAACGGGCCTCAGCGGGTAACCGTCACGCCATCAATTCCCCTGCTGCCCGACCGCTCTCCCTTTGACCGGCCAGCAGGGTCACCGCCACCGAAGGACCCGTCCAGGCGACTGCCGACTGCGTCCAAAGACGAAACCGTCAAGCTGCCCCCAGGAACGATCGTGCAATCCAGTAACTCTCGCTACTTCCAGTTGGACTACGATGTTCAGAAAGCGGGCGGCCAGGGACCGCAGGAAATACAATTGTGGGCCACCGCCGATGG
>JAYGDG010000051.1:0-9500 GCA_046583015.1 Pirellulaceae bacterium
AAGCGCAAATCTACGGACAACGTGCCATGCAACTGCTTCGGCGCGCCAAACAGGCCTTGTGCAGTAAGTACAAGATGCAGGTTGCTGAACCTGTGATCGTGGAAATCTTCCCCGACCAGAAAGACTTTGCCATCCGTACCTTCGGCCTTCCCGGAGGTGCCGGTTTCCTGGGTGTCTGTTTCGGTAAGGTGATCACTGCCAACAGCCCGGCATCCCAGGGAGCCCATCCCTCCAATTGGGAAGCCGTCTTGTGGCATGAATTCTGCCATGTCGTCACACTGCAAAAGACAAAGAACAAAATGCCCCGCTGGCTCAGTGAAGGGATTTCGGTTTACGAAGAGCGGCAGGCCAATCCGAGTTGGGGCCAATCGATGGACGCTCAATATCGCAAGATGATCCTGGCCGGTGAACTGACTCCCATCAGTAAACTGAGTGGTGCGTTCCTGCAACCACCGTCGCCGATCCACCTGCAGTTCGCTTACTATGAATCTTCGCTGGTGGTCCAATACCTAGTCGAGACCTATGGCATCGAGATGGTACATCGTGTTCTCGATGACCTGGGCGTCGGGATGCCGATTAATCAGTCCCTGCAACGCTACAGTGGATCCCTGCCTGAACTGGAAAAGAAGTTCGAACAGTTTGCCCGCAAGCTGGCTGAGCAATTAGCCCCAGCGCTGGACTGGTCAGAACCCGAGTTGCCACCTCGACCCGGTCTGGCCGAGGTGAAAACGTGGTTAGAGCAACATCCTCGCAACTACTTGGCGCTCAATGGCTACGCCCAATTGCTGATCCGTGACAAGAAATGGGCAGCCGCTCTCGAACCGCTGCGCCTGCTGCTAAAAGAATTCCCGGAAGATATCAGTGGAGGATGTGCCTACAAACTGCTGTCCGAAGTCTATCGCCAACTCGACAATCAAAAAGCAGAACAGGCAACTCTCGAACAATGGATTCAACGGGACAATGACGCCCTCTCTGCTCAGCTGCGATTGCTGGAAATCTATGCCGGACAAGAAAACTGGCAGGCGCTGGCACAGGTCGCCGAGTTAACGCTGGCAGTGAATCCTTTACTCACCAGTCCACACCAGCAACTGGCCGCGGCGGCGGCGGCCTTGCAGCAACCCCAGCGGACCATCCCGGCTCTGCAAGCACTGCTGGCCCTCGACCCGCGCGACCCGGCGGACGTCCATTACCGGTTGGCCCGCTCTTTACAGAAAACAGGCAAGCATTCACTGGCCCATCATCATGTGCTGCAGTCCCTGGAATTTGCACCTCGCTACCGTGATGCTCACCGCTTGTTACTGGAACTGGTTAAATCGTCAAAGCCAACAAAAGCATTACCCAAGAATTCTTCACCCCCACGGAAAAATCCCTGACATGCAACGAAAACACTGTTCCTCAGCGCTATTCCTGCTCCTCATCGCTGCGTGTTTTAGCGCCATTCTCGGCCAACGCGGTCGATATCGCTCATTTCCAGAGCCGGGCCAGCGAATCAACCGTCGCGGTATCCCCGATTGGGAGAATGACGTGCAATTCAAGCACGACATTTTTACCTTTGTACGCGTCCGCTACAGCTCCTGGGGGCAGCGCAACAAGTGGGCGACGGATTATCCTGATAGCGACCTGAATTTTTCCTTCCGACTTCAACAACTCACATCGTTGAAAGTTCATCCCGACGGCAAGGTCTTGACCTTAACGGACAAGGAACTCTTTGATTACCCGTTCATTTACATGGTGGAACCGGGTGACCTTACCTTGAACGAGGAAGAGGTAAAAGTGCTGCGCCGCTACCTTCTCAACGGTGGTTTTATGATGGTCGATGACTTCTGGGGTGAACGTGAATGGGAAAATTTCGAGCAGGAAATCCTCCGGGTCTTTCCAGATCGAAAAATAATTGACCTGCCGAAAGAACATGAGATCTTCAACTGTGTTTATAAGCTCAATGATAAACCGCAAGTTCCAAGTATTGGCTGGGCCATGCGAGGTCGCGACCTGGGAATTACCTGGGAGCGACCAGATGCCCAGGAACCCCATTACCGGGCCATCCTCGACGACCAGCAACAGATCATTGTCATGATCTGTCACAATACGGATCTCGGTGATGGCTGGGAACGGGAAGGAGAAGATGAGTGGTACTTCCGGGAGTTCTCCGAGAAAAAAGCTTATCCCCTGGGAATTAATATCGTGACCTATGCCATGACCCATTAGAGCCATTCAAGAAACGAATCCGAAACCATGTTTGTTTTGTCCCCTGTCCTCGCACCCAACTATCCTCCAGCCCCCAAAGGAATGCCGTGAGCACTGTATCTGAATCCTACGAACTGCAGCAACTAGCCGTCCAACAGATCATGGAGAGTCGTGATCAAATTCGTGCTGAACTATCCAAGGTGATTGTGGGACAGCAGGAAGTGATCGAGCAACTCTTGATCAGTCTGTTTTCCGGTGGTCATTGTTTAATCACCGGCGCTCCGGGACTGGCAAAAACCCTGCTTGTCCAGTCCATTGCCCAGATCTTTCACTTGAAATTTCAGCGCATCCAGTTTACTCCCGATTTGATGCCGGCAGACATTACCGGTACCGAGATCCTGGAGGAAGGGAGGGATGGCGGACGACGCATGCAGTTTGTCAAAGGCCCCATCTTCGCCAATGTTATCCTGGCGGATGAAATCAATCGAACCCCACCAAAAACACAGGCTGCGCTGCTCGAAGCAATGCAAGAACATCAGGTGACCGCCGGTGGTGTCACCTACCCGCTCGACGAGCCCTTCTTTGTGCTGGCAACTCAGAATCCAATCGAAATGGAAGGGACTTATCCCCTGCCCGAAGCACAACTCGATCGCTTCATGTTCAACGTCGTTGTCGATTACTTGCCCGAAGATGACGAAGTTCAAGTCGTTGTGCAAACAACTGCCAGTAAACCAGCAGCTATCGAAGCGATCTTTAGCCAGGAAGATGTGCTGCGATTTCATGAAATAGTGCGAACCGTACCCGTTGCTGAAGAACTCGTTCGCTACGCAGTACAACTGGCGGCCGCCACGCGACCCGGGCGACCTGAGGCTCCCGATTTCATTAACGAATGGGTCAGTTGGGGAGCTGGTCTGCGGGGAGCACAGTACCTGGTCCTGGGTGCCAAATCCCGTGCTTTGATTCAAGGAAGAGCGCACGTTACGGTGGCCGATATCCAGGCACTCACCCACAGTACCTTCCGCCACCGAGTGCTAGTGGGCTATCGAGCCGAGGCAGAAGGAATCTCCTGTGACACGGTGATCGATCGCTTATTGGAGACTATCCCGGCCCCGGCATAATCCATGGCAACCTCCAACTCACCATCCACCGACGCTCTCACAGAAAACCCCGTTCAGGGTAAACCGTCCGCAGCTGCGCTCATTGACCCGGCCAGCCTGATGCGCATCAAATCGCTCATGATGCGAGCTAAAGTGGTGGTGGAAGGATTTTTTAGCGGGCTTCATCGTAGCCCGTTTCATGGATTTAGCGTGGAATTCAGTGAGTATCGACAGTATTCACCCGGTGACGATCCCCGCTATCTCGACTGGCGACTCTACGCTCGATCCGATCGCTACTACGTCAAACGCTTTGAAGATGAAACCAATCTGCGCGTTCACTTGCTGGTCGATTTAAGCCAGTCCATGGGCTACGGGTCCGGGGACCATACCAAGGCCGAATATGCCCGCACCGCTGCTGCCACGCTGGCTTATTTTCTCTACCGACAACGGGATGCGGTCGGACTATTTACCTTTACCGAACAAATCGACCAGTACTTACCTGCTCGCTATCGGACAGGCCACCTGCAACGACTTATGGCTGGCTTGCAAACAGCCGTCTCGGGAACAGGAACCGATCTGCAAAACCCACTGGAACACGTCGCTTCCATGCTCAACAAGCGAGGCCTGGTTATTCTTATCTCCGATCTGCTGGCACCCCTGGAGTTACTTTCCAGTCGCCTCAGCTTTCTCACTTCGCGTGGACACGAAGTGGTGCTAATGCGCATTCTGGATCCCAGCGAAGTAGAGTTCGATTTCAGTTCTCCAGCCATGTTCCAGGACGTGGAAACAAGTCGTGATCTGTATGTCGACCCGCAGGCAATCCGAACACAATACTTACAGCGGTTCAACGATCATGAAACGCAAGTGAAAGAAATTTGCGCCAACCTGGGAATCGACTTCTGCCGCTTTGTCACCGACCAGCCACTGGAATTGACTCTGTTCGATTTCGTCAACTCCCGACTCCAACGTGGTAAAACCAGTGGAGCCCGGCGTTTTACACGAAACCCAAGCCAGGTTAGCAGGAGTCAACAATGAGCCTGCTAACCCCACTCTATATCGCCGGACTGCTCGGTATCTCATTGCCGATCTTGTTTCACTTAATCCGACGCAGTCCCAGTGGACAAGTACCCTTCAGCTCACTGATGTTTCTCTCTCCCTCGCCACCGCGCTTGACACGCCGTAGCCGCATCGACCACTGGCTGCTCCTGCTGCTCCGCGCCATGGTTCTGCTCCTGCTGGCATTGGCCTTTTCGCGACCCTTCCTGAGACAATCCACGAACTTTGCCATTGGCGGATCCCAGGGCCGACGGATTGCTATCCTGGTTGATACCAGTGCCAGCATGCAACGCCCAGGAGTTTGGCAACAAGCTGTCCAGGAAGTTGACCTGCTCTTGAAAGAACTGTCGCCCGCTGATCGGGCAGCTCTGTATCAGTTTGATCAACAAGTAACCGAAGTCGCCGGTTTTGATCACAGCCTGCGACCCAACCGGCAACAACGCCATGCCCTCTTACGAAACCAGCTAAAACAGCTGAGCCCCAGCTGGCTGCATACTGAATTGGGATTAGCACTGTCAACAGTCGCTACAGAACTGGAAGCACTCGCCGACCAGGATGAAGTGCACGTCGACGCAACCCTGCAAATCGTCCTGATTAGCGACCTGCAACAAGGCGCCACCCTCGATCACCTGGACTCCTTCGAATGGCCAAAGAACGTAAAATTACAGGTTCGCCCCGTCCGATGTCCGCAAACCACTAATGCCTCGCTGCACCTGGTCGCCGACCGAACACAAACAGACCAAACCGATGAACATTGGCGATTGCGAATCGATAATGCAGCCGAATCAAAAAACGAAACGTACCATGTCCAGTGGGCTAACCACGAAGGTCCTGTAACCGATCTTCAACCACGCAGCATCTATGTCCTGCCGGGCACCAGTCACGTCATGCGACTGCCAGATCGTAAATCTGCCTCCTGGGATCGCCTCGTTCTTAGCGGTGACAAACAGCCGTTCGACAATACCCTGTTCATGGCACCACGTACTCAAGAGACCTTTGAAATCGCCTTCGTCGGTCCCGGCTCCGATAAAGATCCAAACGATTTACTCTACTACCTCAAAAGTGTCTTCACCGATGACCCACTGCGCAAAATCAATGTTGTCCAGATGCAACAAACCCGTGAACTCAATCTGCCGCGAAACATTCCGATCAAACTGGTCATTGCCACTGGAACCATCGATAAAGAAACCGCTGCCTCACTGCGCAAATACGTCTCACGAAGTGGTCACCTGCTCTACATAGTTCAAAACGAGACCGACAAGCCGTCGCTGCAAAGATTGTTGCTGGATGAGGATCTCCAACTTCAAGAAGCCGATGTCAGCAATTACGCCATGCTTAGCGACATCGATTTTTCACACCCCCTGTTTACTTCCTTTGCTAGCCCGCAGTTTCGCGACTTCAAATCCATCCACTTCTGGCATTATCGAAAACTCAACCTCAGCAACTCAACCAGCCGACGCGTACTGGCTCGTTTCGACAGCAATGATCCCGCTGTTATCGAACAGGATCTCGATGATGGAAAAATCTGGCTCATGACCAGTGGCTGGCAACCCGCAGATAGCCAACTGGCTCGCTCCAAGAAGTTCTTGCCGTTGATGGTGGGAATCCTCGAACGAAGCCTGGGAATCATGGGCGGTGTGCCGCAGTACTATGTCGGTGAAGAAGTCGACTGCCTGACCTTGACCCAACAACCTAAATCGATGGCAATCTACAGTCCCCAGCAAGATAAATTTGAGCTAGCGAAGAACAAAACCATTTTTAATGAGGCCAACGTGCCAGGCATCTACCGCTGGGAAACACCTCGAAACAGCGGATTTTTTGCCGTAAATCTTGATCCCTCAGAAAGCCAAACCGCGCCACTGGATCCGTCACGCTTGGAACAACATGGCATTCAAATCGGACGCCAGTTATCCTCAGAAGAAGAACAAAAACGTGACCGCCAAATGCAAGACCGGGAGTTGGAAAGTCAGCAGAAATTCTGGCAATGGTTGATTGCAGCTGCCGTCGCTATCGTCCTCGGCGAAACCTGGCTGGCCGGGCGGCTGGCACGATCTCATCAAACTGATCCCAAGGAAACAACATGACCGAAAAAAGACTCGCCCAACAATTGCAGCAAGTCGCGCAACGCTACACGAGCTTCCGCTTCTGGTCCGCCATGACCATTGTCTGGGCCATGCTGGCACTGGCTGCAGCGATCCTGCTAACGTTTCGATCAGAAATCTCATGGTCCGGCAGTTCAGTGGTCATGGGATTTCTCCTCACAGCCATCGCCTTAACCCTAGCAGCCATACTTTTCGCCCTGCGAAACCGACGAAATTACCTGCGACTGGCCCAACTCGTCGAAGGCAAGTACCCCGATCTGGAAGCTCGCTTGATGACTGCCATCCAACAACAACCGGTTCTCCCCCATGGTGAGTTTGGCTTCTTACAACAGCAAGTAATTCGAGAAGCCCTGGCACACGGTCGCAAGCAACCCTGGACACAGATTCTTTCCGCCAAGCGCGTCGCTACCGTTCACGTGGTCCATGCACTCAGCATCACCTGCTTTATCTCCTCCCTGGTGATCTGGGCACAGGTGCCTTCCCCACCCCTGTCACAGCTCGATGGCTCCGTGGGAAATCCAACTACTGATTCGACTTCAGAGTATGTTGTCTCCGTGAACCCGGGTGACACCGAAATTGAAAAAGGAACAAGCCTGCTAGTCACAGCGCGATTCCCCAACCAGGTTCCCGGAAAATCGACGCTACTTATTACCCAACCCGATGGCAGCCAGAGGCGAGTTTCCATGAATCGCAGCCTGGATGACCCGCTCTTCGGAGGACACCTGACCTCCGTCAATCAGGATATGACCTATCAAGTGGAATACGCTGGACAAGTAACCCCGCCATTCAAAGTAACCGTCTTCGAATACCCCACGCTGGTCCGCGCAGACGCCAAGCTGATGTTTCCCGGCTATACCGGAATGAGTAGCAAGCTCGTGGAAGACACGCATTCCATCTCGGCCGTGGAAGGATCCAAGCTGCAATGGATCTGCCATCTCAACAAACCAGTCCGAAAAGCACGACTGGAAACCAAGTCCGGGGAAGTCATCACGCTCAAACAAGATGCTAAGGATCCGCTTCGCTACCAGGCCACACTCACACTGACAGAGTCCAAACGCTGGACCATGCACCTCGAAGATCACCAGGGACGCACTAACCAGTCACCACCAGAACTGGTCGCCCAAGTGCTACGAAACCAGCCGCCCAAACTAAAACTGGCGAATGCCCGTGACAGCCGTGTCTCACCGCTGGAAGAAATGACCGTCGAAGCTAATGTCTGGGATGATTATGGTCTCACCCAGTACGGCATTACCTACCGGTTTGGGGGAGAGAAAACATCCGAAGTCGTACTCGGGTTAGGCCTCCCCGGTAACCAGCGAGTACAGGTGCCCCATTTAATTGATCTCGAGTCGCTCAACGCTGAACCGGACCAGCTGCTCTCCTATCACTTCTGGGCCGAAGATTTCGGACCCGATGGTCAGCCCCGGAGAACCTTCAGCGATATGTTCTTTGCCGAAGTTCGCCACTTCGAAGAGATCTTCCGACAAGGGCAACAACCACCAGGCGGATCCCAGTCACCAGAAGAACAACAACAACAAAATGGTGGCCAAAATGGGCAAGAAGCGACCAAGCTCGCTGAACTGCAAAAACAAATCATCAATGCCACCTGGAAACTCATTCGCCGGGAACGAATCAAATCAACCCCCGAAAAACTCCTTGAAGATGCAACGCTGGTAATGGAATCCCAGCAAACTGCCATCGAACAAACACAAGAACTGGCAGAGAAACTAAATGACCAGGAATCGGCCCAGCATGTCAAGCAAGCACTCGACCACATGCAGCAAGCCGTTGATCACCTCAAGGAGACCATCGAACAAAAATCTCTCGAACCACTTGATCCGGCGCTCGCAACCGAACAGGCAGCCTACCAAGACCTGCTCAAACTACGGGCCCGTGAATTTGAAGTCACTCGCGGCCAGCAACAACAGTCAAGCAGCAGTTCCAGTAGCAGTAGTGCTAATCGCTCACAACAACAACTCAATCAACTCGAACTTAAAGAAGATGATAATCGCTACGAAACACAACGGACCGAGTCGGCAACCGAAAACCCGCAACAACAGGAAATGCGACAAGTACTCAATCGACTAAAAGAACTGGCAAACCGTCAATCTGATGTCAATAAAGAACTGGAAGAACTCCAGTCCGCCCTGGAAGCCGCAGAGGACAAGCAGCAAGAAGAACTCCAACGCCAAATTAAACGACTCCGAGATGAACAACAACGTATTCTCCGGGATACCGATGAACTGCAGAATCGTATGCAGCAAACAGATAATAAAGAACAAATGAATGAGGTCAGTCAACAACTGCAGCAAACACGTGAACAAGTACGAAAAACATCCGACGCCCTCGAAAAAGGCCAGCTGTCCGATGCTGCCGCCAGTGGCACACGGGCACAACGTGAACTGGAAGACCTCAGAGACGACGTTAGACGTGAAACCGCCGGCCAATTCCAGGAAGAAATGAAAGAAATGAAACGGGCCGCACAAGAACTAGATAACCGTCAACAAGATCTCGCCAAACAACTGCGTGAACTCGATCAGAACAAAAATCGGACGCTACGGGATACTGCGAAACGTGAAGAAGTCAAAAAAGATGTCGTGGAACAGAAAGATCAACTGGGAAATCTCTTAAACCGCATGCAGCAAACTGTCGAAGCTGCGGAAAATTCCGAACCGCTCCTCTCCAGGCAACTTTATGATTCTATCCGGCAAACAAAACACAATCGAACGGAAGATGCCCTGGAAATGACGCGGCAACTCATCGACAACGGGCTGCTTCGAGATGCACAACAACCAGAATCAATCGCTCGTAAATCCATTGAACAACTGAACAAAGATATTCAAAAGGCGGCAGAAAATGTCCTCGGCGATCCCACCGAGTCGCTCAAACAAGCAAAACAAACCTTAAAAGATCTGGCACAACAACTCGAAAACGAAATCGCCCGTAACAACGCTGCCCAGGAACAGCCGGGACAACAGCCGGGACAACAGCCGGGACAACAGCCGGGACAACAGCCGGGACAACAGCCGGGACAACAGCCGGGACAACAGCCGGGACAACA